>CAMDAX010000001.1 GCA_945888885.1 Nitrosovibrio sp. Nv4
TATTCCCTTGCATGAGCGCACCGCGCAAGGAAGCCTTGCGCAACAAAAATAGCCAATTTAACAAACGCTCTCGCCAAACGCCCCAAGCATGCCATCCATGCCAGCCTTGTTTGTGCCGCGAGCATTTGGGCACCGGACACCGATACCCAAAAGGTGAAGGCCAAATACTGCAAAAAATTACTATGTGTCATGGTGTTAAATTAAAAAACGAGCGGTCAACTACCGGATTTAGATTCAACTATCCTTATCACAATAAAGACTGGATAAAGTCTGCATGATTTGAATCACCTCGCGGCCGGCCAGGCTGTAATAAATGTATTTGCCTTTGCGCTCGGTTGTGACCAGCCCCTCTATGCGCAACACGGTAAGTTGTTGTGATAATGTAGGTTGGCGGATATCCAGCAACTCTTCCAGCTCACCGACATTTCTGACGCCTTGAATAAGCTGACACAAGATAAGCAGCCTATCTGCGTTTGCCAGTACTTTCAGCATTGAACAGGCTTCCGTCGCGGATGCGCGTATTACTGCAATGCTGGGTAGGTCTGGTTCCAATCTCATAGCGGCACCTCTAAGCATCCTCGTCTTTGGTGTAGTCCGTCCCACAATCCCGCCATGGCACCGGGCTTGTTCAATAGTTTCTCGGTTGTACCGTGTTGCATGCCGATTTCCATTAGATATGCCCTCCCATTTTGGGACGGTCAACGAGTCTGGATCTTTCCAGAATTTCAAAAATCCCCATTCCCAGCAACATTGCCGCCACAAACACGATCCCTTTGCTACTGCCAGCTCCAAGCAGAACCAGTGCCGGTCCGGGACAGATACCTGCCATTCCCCAGCCAATACCGAATGCGAGACTTCCCAGCATCAGGCGCTTATCGATCACCCGCGCAGTGGGCAGGTGTATGGGTAACCCCAGATAACTGCGATTGCGCCTGCTGGCTACGGCAAAAGCAACCGATCCCACGGCAATCGCGCCCACCATGACCAATGCGAGAGAAGGATCCCATGCACCGGTAATATCAAGAAATGCCAGAACCTTAGCCGGGTCCGCCATTCCCGCCAGAATAAGCCCTAACCCAAAGATCAGGCCCGCTAGCATTGCACTGATGTTGACCATTTTATTTCCCCTCCGCTGATGACGCTATCCGCCGAGCATATGCCGCATGATATAAACGGTGACGAAGCCTGTACCCATAAATACCAGGGTGGCAATGATGGAGCGTGGCGACAACCGGGACAGCCCACAAACCCCATGACCGCTGGTACAACCGGAGCCATAGCGCGTGCCGATGCCGACAATCAAACCAGCCAAAGCCAGAATGCCGTAGCCGGTATCAATCTGAAAAGTGGGCAGGCTATGAAACAGTTGCCATACCAGCGGTGCAGCGACTAGCCCCGCAACAAAAGCAATACGCCAGCCTATATCACCAGTCTGCAATCTGAATAGTCCACCGGCTATGCCGGAAATTCCAGCAATACGTCCATTCAGCAATGCGAACACCGCAACTGCGATACCGATAGTCATCCCGCCTGCCAGCGAAGACCACGGGGTAAAGTGACTCCAGTCAATCAGCATTATTTATCCTCTTATTCCAATTCTATTTCATCAGCGACACTTCGTTGATATCTTTGCTTGCGCCTTGCCCTACTATTCGCCCAGAAGAAAATCCTCCTGGGGGACGTACTGTCTGCGATATTCTCTCGTCATCACCTGGTTTCACTTTCGAACTGGAATTGAAATTACCCGATTTTGAAAAATGACTCTTTGCAGATCATTAATATTATGTTGACGAATAATATATTAATCGATATATTGTTGTCAACACAGAAATAATTCTAATCCCAATTAGAAGCGCCACTAATTATCTACCACCAACCGCTCGCCCTGATCCTTCGACTTTGCTCAGGACTGAAGGCCTTGTCGAAGGGTGCGGTGTGGTTCGACATAACCAATGACTTGCCCAGCGTCTTTTGCTGGGTTAGTCAGATGACTGGTAGTTATATCAGGCTCTGATGGAACAACTAAGTATTGACTAAGCACGATAACCCCGTGCCAAGTCACTACTTAACCACGAACGGGTTAGATTGTTGGTATTTCTATCTGAAATTGAAATAAGACTGATCCATTTCGAATACAGGAGAAAAAGATGTCCCCGCAGATCCAAGCGTTTTTTGACCCGGCTACCTGGACGGTTAGCTATGTTGTATTTGACGAGTCAGGCGGAAGTTGCGCGATTATTGATCCCGTTCTGGATTACGAGCCAAAGTCTGCCAAGATCAGCACCTTATCTGCGGACAAGTTGGTTGCGTTCATCAACGACCAGCGGTTGACTGTCGCATGGATACTCGAAACGCATGCACACGCCGACCACATCTCATCGGCGCACTATCTCAGGGAGAAACTAGGTGGGAAAATTGCCATAGGCAATGAAATTCCCCGGGTGCAGGAGACTTTCAAAAAGATATTCAATCTCGGATCCGAGTTCATCCCGGACGGCAGGCAGTTTGATCACTTACTAGCTGATGCCGAAACTTTCAAGGTCGGCAAACTGAGCGCAACAGCCACTTCAGTTTCAGGCCATACGCCAGCCGATATGGCTTACCAATTCGACGATGCGATTTTTGTTGGTGATACGCTGTTCATGCCAGACGTAGGTACAGCGCGCGCTGACTTTCCCGGTGGAGATGCCCGCCGCCTGTTCCGCTCAATCCGCTATTTGCTCGCACAACCGCTAAAAACACGACTATTCATGTGCCACGACTATCCGCCCACAAACCGCTCCGCGCGGTGGGAAAGCACGGTGGCCGAGCAGCGTGCACATAATATTCATGTGCATGATGGCATCAATGAAGACGAGTTTGTCGCCATGCGTGAGGCGCGGGATGCCACGCTCGAGATGCCAACGCTGTTACTGCCATCGGTGCAGGTCAATGTGCGGGCGGGAGAGATGCCACCGCCGGAAATGAACGGGATCTCGTATCTGAAAATACCCGTCAATGTGATTTGATAAAGTAGACCGGTTCGTAGCTGTAACGGCAGCGGACTTACCTCGTCATGCAGTTACTTTAGGATTGATTTCCAGAGTGATGGCCAACTCCTGTACTGTCGCTGGCCATTCCAGTTTTAGCGTCACCGCCTGCATGATTTTCTCGAATCCACCCTCGGACTGCGATACGGAATAATGTGGCTGCGCAGCCAGTGCCACCAGCGAGGAAACGTGCAATGTAATGCTCCCGGCCAGCACATCATCATCCAGCGTTATCTCATTCATTGCTGCCAGTTCAAACGGTTGACCAAAGCCGCCGGGGATTTGTCCCTGGTAAATATAGCGCCCACCCCAGCCGTCGCAACTGGGCATGGCGAGATTGATCTCGGTGCTGAATACGCCCTCTACTTCGCTGGTGAAGCGGTACGATACATGCAGCCGGTTACCCACAAGCTCGAAACTTTTGCTTACAGACGGGCACGATGTACCCACCTGGAAATGCACGCCACCAACAATGAATGGCTCATGCCGGTAGTTCATGAACACACCATTCAGACGATCGACAAATAGTCCCCGTACATGATCGTCAGCCTCCATGTCTGCGGCATTTATTTTGTGCTTGAAATTGACTCGCTCATGCGCCGAAGCGATACCCGTATCACTGCGCTCGTTTAACCCCCCCTCGCCCTGTTGTTGAATTTGACGGTAATAGTGCTCAGCCTGACGTCGCAGAGTATCACCGAAATTATGTTTGAGCGCATAGGCATCAAGTTCGCAAATGCAGGCATTACCATCGAGCTTCAACACCGCCTGGAGTACGCCATTCTGCAGATATACCTCATCCACCCCGTCAAGATCAGTATCTTCCATGAAACGGGCTGGGCGCGGCGCACAGGTGTCCAGCATTGCTTCCAGCTCAACCATGTCGTTATATACTGCGCGCCGCAGGTGGGGCAGATACAAACCACCAAACAGGCCATGCCAGTAGGCGTCATTGGCCTGGGACTCGTAGAGCTTCTGCTGCATTGTGGTAGTACGTTGTTCCTGCGGTAGCGTGGCGAGGCGTGTGGAGAGCCCCAGCATGCGCTTGTGCATCCAGTTGGACTCGGGATAGAGCGAAAAGAAATTTTTCCAGATGCCACCGCGCAGAAATGCTTTATCGCGTTCGTACCGGCCATCCGTTTTTGCCTGCTGCACCAGATCGGCATAGTCATTGGCGGGTTGTGCAGGAAGTGTCCACTCGTTCATCTCAATATAGGAGGTGGTAGGTAGATACACTATGCCACGAGTTTTTCCAGCTGCATGGTAATCGCGGTAGTGTTGGGTACGAATTCTTGGCGAGGCCAGCACACCTTGAATAAATTGATCGAGCCAGCCTTTTTCATATACCCATTGGTAAGTCTCTGGCCAAATACCGAATTTTTCGATGTCATCGAAATAAATCGCCGCGTTACCCCCGTCTACCGCACTACCATCGGCAAGAGACTCGATGTACGCCACTGCTTCGTGGGCCGGAGAAAACGGCAGTTTGTAGCGCAAGGTTTCAGAAATGGGAAACAGGTCAAGCGTGCGTCCATCCTCCTCGGTGGTGAAATAGCCATTCAATTCCGCCGTAGTTTTACCGGTGCAGAGAAAATGATAATCGTCCACAATCACATAGCGTATGCCACAATCGACCAGCGCCGGAACTACGGTTGCCTCCCACACCCGTTCTGTCAGCCACGCGCCATGGGGGCGCTGGCCTAATTTCATTTCCAGCTTGTAAGAAAAAGTCTGGATTTGCCCGATACGGTCACGGTTAGGGATCACTGCCAGCACTGGCTCGGTGTCGCCCGCGCCAAATAATTCTACTTGCCCCCGCGCCACCATTTCCCGTAAAAGTGCCATGTCTTCCGGATAATGTTCGATCAGGTAATCCAGCAACCAGCCGGAAAAATGTACCGCAAAGTGGAAATCCGGGTAGCGGTAGAGTACTCGCAGAAATGGCTTGTAACAGCGTAGGTGTGCATCTGTCAGCACTTCTGGAAAATTACCAACAGGCTGATGAGCATGAACACCGAAAAGCAGGGAAATAGGTTGGGACATCAGATTACTCCAACGTTGCTCGCCGCATCGTACCGCCCGACTCAGGATGTCCGCTACCCTGACTGATAGGCTTAAGCACCTCTGCAGGTACCGGCAATTTCAGCAAACCGTAAAGATTAGCCAGATTGTCGCGGAATAGCTTGTCAAAGCTCTCCACCACATCCGGCGGATTGTAGTCGCCGAACCACCAGAACCAGTCCGAGCTCTCACAGGAAGCCAGTTGTCGGCTGGCTGCGACCTTTTCCTCATCCAGCAAACGCTCGCTTTGCATTACTCTGTCGTAACTATGCTTGGCGGCGCATAGCAGATCCCACGCATGATTTTTATCATGGTCACCGATCCAGGTGGAAAATGTCCCATATACCCAGCTACCTGCCGTTAATACCGGCAGCACAGCAGCATCGGCATGTGCCGATGCTGCAACATAATCCCGGTAGGTAGTGGCACAAATTGAAGGGTGATTTTCAAGAATTTCATAAAGGTCATTAAGAAAATAATAGCCGTTATAGGGGTAGTATTCCCAGGCATTTTCGCCATCCAGAATTATGCTCACCACTTGACCCTCCCCCACCGGTGCCTTATGACCAATTTCCTCAAGAGAATGCACCAAGTGTTCGGCGGCATCACGCCCAAACCATTTTGAATATTCGAAACCGATCATGTCCGATAATTTATCGTCACGGAAAAAACAGGTCATGCCATCGGTCTTCCCCTGCACCCGGTAAGGATGGTAAAGATAATGGTTTCGTTCCGGTAGCGGCTTGTCAGGATATGATTTGCGCAAACTATTGACCAACACACTCTCGCCGCTGGCACTCCATTGACAACTTTGCTCTGCCAGGATTTCCAGCAAGGGCGACGATACCGCACCTTCCGCCGGCCATATGCCGACAGGCTTGATACCGAAACGCCGCACATGACTCTCGATCGCCGATGTCACATGGAATGTGATACGACTGCGCCCTCCTGGGTAAATTCCCTCCATTGGCAAAGTGATGTCAGGCAGACTATCGCTGGCAGAATAGAAGTCAATCAACAGCGGCGAAAGTGGGTGGTAATGTGGCGTAGTGGACAGTTCGATCTGACCCGATTCAGCTAGCTTGCGGTAGCGCGGAATTAATCCTCGAATCAATTCTCCAATCAGGTTAAACAATTCAATCCGGTCTTCATGGCTAAAACTCCCGCCTTGCGCCATTAATCGCGCTACGACCTCGTTGCCCCGGCGCACGCTCTCGCCGGTCCATGCCAAGTGATACCACACCAGCAAGTCCGCCAGATATTGGCCCGAGAGATAAGTCAGCTCAGCTTCGCCGCGTCCACGCAGCATTTTATGCAGGTCATATAGGCGTTGGTACGCCGGATACGGCTGCATCATGGTGGCATGGTTGCTGCTAAAGCAACTGTTGAATACATGTTGACGGTCGCTCGCAGAAACCTGCCCCAGGTCGGCAGTGGCCAGAAAGCGCAATAGCGGATCGCGCATCTGCCCCAAGGCAAACTGTTCAACGTAATCTTCCAATTGATCCAGCAACACTGGTACAAAATTCACTACTGCCTTGATGCGAGGATGAGACTCAAGGTGATACGCCATATCGCTGTAATCTTTGATGGCATGTAGATATACCCACGGCAGAGCAAATTCGCCAGTCTTGTAATTACGGTAATCTGGCTGGTGCATGTGCCACAGCAAGACAAGGTTTAGTGATTGCATTTTCGGCAGAAGCTCTATGAAAACTCAATTAAATAACTTCAGGTATCGAGAATCATCATGTAACTCCATGATCTTAAGTTATTCGGCTATCTGACATAATGCACATTCTGCCCGAGCATTTCCGGGGTAATAAGCGTAATACCTTTATCGGTAACATGAAACCGCTTCCGATCTTCTTCCGGATTAAATCCCACCGTCAATCCTTCAGGAATTATGCAATTCTTGTCTACTACTACCCGCCGCAGGCGCGCATGCCTGGCGATGTCGACGTTAGGCAATATTACGGAATCCTCGATACTGCTGTAGCTGCGGACTTGCACATTGGAAAACAGTATTGAGCGGCGTACCGTTGAACCGCTGATGATGCAGCCACCAGATACCATCGAATCCAGTGCTTGGCCACGTCGATCCTCATCATCAAACACAAACTTGGCGGGTGGCAGCTGTTCCTGGTGAGTCCAGATTGGCCAGTCCTCGTCGTAGAGATTGAGATCTGGAGTCACATGAGTGAGATCAAGATTGGCCTCCCAGTAGGCATCGACCGTGCCCACATCCCGCCAATAGGGCTCACCTGAAACCATGTTGACGCAACTATCAAAAAAACGGTGGGCAAATACCCGATGGCGAGGCACCAGATACGGAATCAGATCCTTGCCGAAATCATGGGACGAGTCGCGCTCATCATGGTCACGTATCAATTGCTCGAAAAGAAATGCAGCATTAAACACATAAATGCCCATGCTGACGAGGGCTTGCCTGGACTGGCCAGGAATGGGTATGGGATTCGTGGGTTTCTCGGCAAAACTGGTAATACGCCATTCATCGCTGACGCTCATAACACCGAAACTACTCGCCTCTTCCAGCGGCACATCCAGACAGGCCACAGTCATATCGGCAGATTTTTCCACATGCTCGGCCAGTAGTTTACTGTAGTCCATTTTGTATATATGGTCGCCACCCAGAATCAGTACATATTTTGGCTCATGGCGACGCAGAATATCAAGATTCTGGAATACCGCATCAGCAGTTCCCTGGTACCAAGTCTCTTCAATCCGCTGCTGCGCAGGCAGCAATTCAACGAACTCGTTGAAGCGTCCATCAAGAAAACCCCAGCCGTGCTGGATATGCCTGATCAAGCTCTGTGCCTTGTACTGAGTGGCAACGCCGATGCGACGGATGCCAGAATTAACACAATTGGAAAGGGGGAAGTCAATGATACGAAACTTGCCGCCGAATGGCACTGCGGGCTTCGCGCGCCAGTCGGTGAGTTGCCGCAAGCGGCTGCCGCGCCCACCCGCCAGTATCAACGCTATCGCATTACGCGTAATCTGACTGTGAACACGTAGATCTGAATCATGCTTCATCGGGTAAAAGTTCTCAAGCATACATTGCTCCCATGATTATGCTACCGCGCTTCAGTCCATAACATATTTTTACATTATGGCACTTTCCTACAATAAAATTTGATCTGAATCAACAACCATATGCAAGCTATAATCCTACACATGCAATTCAGCCACGCAAAACCTGTCACATCCGCTAAAGGCGACCCGCTACTGAAAGCGTTACTGGCAGCACGGCTGCACGATCCTTTCGTTTATCTTGGCGCTCACGTGCAGCAAAACCATAGCTTGGTGCGAGTGTTTCGTCCCTATGCCAGCAACGTTTGGATCAATACGGCTGACGGCTTTAAGCCGATGACATGCGCCCATTCCAGTGGAATTTTCGAGTGGCATAGCGCAACTTTACCCGCTATGCCCTATCTACTTCGCGTTGAGGAAAATGACACAGCGCAGAATACGGCAGCATATGAAACTTACGATGCTTACGCTTTCCCGCCACAGATTTCCGATCATGACCTATATCTGTTCAACGAAGGCCAATTACGCCAGGCATACCGTACTCTAGGTGCTCACACTACTGAAATCTACGGTATTGCGGGTGTGAGTTTCTCGGTGTGGGCGCCCAATGCTGAGCGAGTCAGCCTGGTAGGCGATTTCAACCGCTGGGATGGGCGAGTGCATCCTATGACGGTGCATGGCTCCAGCGGTGTCTGGGAATTATTTATCCCCGGTCTGCCACAGGACTCACTCTATAAGTATGAAATCCGCAACCGCGATAGCGGTAAAGTTCTGCTCAAAACCGACCCTTATGCCACACACTATGAGCTGCGCTCTGGTACCGCCGCGCGTACACCCGTTGATGCTGCTGCCAGCTGGCAGGATGCAAGATGGATGGCGAATCGCGCCGACTGGGACTGGCTGCACGCGCCGCTGAATATTTACGAAATTCATGCCGGCTCCTGGAAACGGCATCCGGATGGACGCTTTTATACTTATCGCGAACTTGCCCAGCATCTGATTCCTTACGTATTGGAAATGGGCCATACTCATATTGAATTGCTACCAGTGTCGGAACATCCACTCGATGAGTCCTGGGGTTACCAGACCACCGGATATTTCGCTGCCACCAGCCGCTATGGTTCACCGGATGACCTGAAATTCTTCGTCGACACCTGTCACCAGGCAGGTGTCGGTGTGATTCTCGACTGGGTGCCAGCACACTTTCCGCAGGATGCCTTTGCCCTATCCCGTTTTGACGGTACTGCGCTGTATGAACACGAAGACCCGCGTTTGGGATTCCACCAGGATTGGGGTACGTATATTTTTAATTACGGGCGCAATGAAGTTAAATCGTTTCTGCTATCCAGCGCCCATTACTGGTTATCGGAGTTCCATTTTGATGGGCTACGGGTGGACGCAGTTGCATCTATGCTTTATCTGGACTATTCCCGCAAGCAAGACGAATGGCTACCCAACAAATATGGCGGCAGGGAAAATCTCGAAGCCATAGAATTTCTGCGTGAATTGAACATCATGGTGCATGAAGAATTCCCCGGTGCGCTAACACTGGCTGAGGAGTCCACCTCATGGCCGGCCGTATCGCGCCCCACCTATGCTGGTGGACTTGGGTTCTCGATGAAGTGGAACATGGGTTGGATGAACGATACACTTGCCTACATGCTGCAAAACCCGGTGCACCGGCAGTTTCATCATAATCAGCTCACTTTCGGTCAGCTCTACGCCTATACCGAAAATTTTGTATTGCCGTTTTCACATGATGAAGTGGTGCATGGCAAGGGTTCGTTGCTGGACAAGATGCCGGGTGACGCCTGGCAGAAATTCGCCAACCTGCGCCTGCTGTTCGCATATCAAATGACTTACCCCGGCAAGAAACTCAATTTCATGGGCAACGAATTTGCCCAAGGACGCGAATGGAGTGCCAGCCGGGAACTGGACTGGAGCCTGCTGGAGCACGCACAGCACCGCGGTGTGCAGGCGGTACTGCGTGACCTCAATCATCTTTACAATAAGACTCCTGCATTGCATCAACTGGATTTTTCACCAGAAGGCTTTGCCTGGATCGACTGCCACGATGCTGGTAATTCCATAATCAGTTATCTGCGCCACGCACAGGATGGTTCATTCGTACTGGTAGCACTCAATTTTACCCCGGTACCACGGGCAGGCTATCGTATTGGTGTTCCTGTTTCAGGAAGCTATCATGAAATGTTCAACAGCGACTCCACCTACTACGGTGGCAGTAATCTAGGCAATCCAGGACACCTCACTACCACCGGTGAGTCATGGATGGGCCTGCCGGACTCTATTGTTATCACGCTGCCGCCGCTGGCAGGGATCATTCTTTCTCTGGAAGATGTCGCGTAGTGTCGCAATATTAACGGATGTAGTTTGCGGGTGATCCAGGGAAATTTGGCCATGAACGCGCATGAATAAAATAATATTGTTTTAAACAAACCAAGAAAACTTCATGAAAGCACGGGAAGTGGTGATATTGAGCGGCGTCCGTACCGCCATCGGCGATTACGGTGGCACGCTCAAGGATGTTGCCGCCACAGAACTGGCGACAACAGTGGTGCGCGCAGCGGTGGCTCGTGCCGGGATCGATCCCAACGAAGCTGGACACCTGGTTTTCGGCAATGTGATACACGGCGAGGCCCGAGATCTATATCTCGCACGCGTAGCCTGCATCAACGCTGGCCTGCCGCAGAGTACCTCCGCACTGACCTTGAATCGCTTGTGCGGCAGCGGTCTGCAGGCAATCATCTCCGCCGCGCAAACCATCCTGCTGAGCGACACCGATGCGGCCGTTGCAGGCGGCGCGGAGTCCATGAGTCGCGGCGGGTATCTGCTGCCGGCGCTACGCTGGGGGCAGCGTATGAATGATGGCACTACTGTAGACATGATGGTAGGTGCACTGACCGACCCCTTCGATAACGTGCATATGGGTATTACCGCAGAAAACATCGCCATTAAATGGGACATCAGCCGCGCAGAGCAGGACAGATTTGCGCTGGAAAGTCACCGCCGCGCCATCAACGCCATCAGTAATGGCTATTTCAAAGAACAAATACAGCCAATTGAGCTGAAAACCCGTAGCGGTACGGCAATTTTTGATACCGACGAGCATCCGCGTGCGAATGTGAGTGTCGAAGTCCTGGCCGGACTGCGCCCAGTGTTCCAAAAAAATGGCACGGTCACGGCTGGCAACGCTTCCGGTATCAGCGATAGCGCGGCGGCAGTAGTGCTGATGGACCGCAGTTCCGCCGAGAAGCGCGGTCTCAAACCGATGGCGCGACTGGTATCCTACGCTCACGCCGGGGTCGATCCAAAATACATGGGCATCGGCCCGGTACCAGCGGTGCAAAATGCCCTGAAGCGCGCCAACCTTACGGTGACTAACATGGACGTGATTGAGTCCAATGAGGCCTTTGCTGCTCAGGCATGCGCGGTAGCGAAAGAGCTGCATTTCGATCCGCTAAAAACCAATCCTAACGGCGGTGCGATAGCGCTGGGGCACCCTATAGGTGCGACCGGCTGCATCCTCACGATCAAGGCAATTTACGAGCTGCACCGCAGTGGCGGACGCTATGCGCTGGTGACCATGTGCATCGGTGGTGGTCAGGGCATCGCAGCGATATTCGAACGTCTGTAACACAAGTATTTTCCACAAACAGGAATGGAAAGACATGTCTACCCTTACTCAGTCTCCTGCCTGGCTTGCGTTGCAGGTCCACCAGCCAATCATGGCAGAGCAGCATTTGCGCGAATTATTTGCGCAGGATAACCGGCGCTTCGATAAATTCTCGTTGCAGTTTAACGATATTCTGCTGGATTACTCCAAGCATCCTGTCAGTATGGCGACTATCACTCTGCTGTTGACACTTGCCCGCCAACAAGGACTGGAGGACTGGATTGCTCAGATGTTTCGCGGAGAGAAAGTAAACAATACCGAAGGCCGTGCCGCTTTGCATAGTGCGCTGCGCGGCGAGAGTCCGGTGTTGGTAGACGGTATCGATGTCATGCCTGCGATCAGACGGGTGTTGACGCAGATGGAGGGATACTCGAACGCTGTGCGCAGCGGTGAGCTAAAAGGCTACTCCGGTAGTCCCTTTACCGATGTGGTCAATATTGGTATCGGCGGCTCCGATCTGGGGCCGGCGATGGTGGTCGAAGCACTCAGACCTTATGGCTCACCCCACCTTGTTTCACACTTCGTTTCAAATATCGACGGCACCCATCTTGCCGAAACGTTGCGGCGACTGAACCCTGAAACCACGCTGTTCATTATTGCCTCGAAAACTTTTACGACTCAGGAAACTATGGCCAATGCCCGCGCTGCGCGGGAATGGTTCCTTACCCACGGCGGCAAGGAACAGGATGTAGCCACTCATTTCGTTGCGATTTCCACCAACTGTATAGAGGTGGAAAAATTTGGTATCGATCCCGGCAACATGTTTGAGTTCTGGGACTGGGTGGGCGGACGCTATTCACTGTGGTCGGCAATCGGCCTACCGATTGCACTTGCGACAGGCATGGAGAATTTTTATGCGCTGCTTGCTGGAGCAAGGGAAATGGACCAACATTTCACCGGTACACCGCTGGAACATAATCTACCAGTCATGCTCAGCCTCATCGGTATCTGGCAGATTAATTTCTGTGGCACCGGAACCCATGCGGTGCTACCTTATGATCAATATCTGCAACGCTTCCCCGCTTATCTGCAACAACTGGAGATGGAGAGCAATGGCAAACGTACAGACCGTGACGGCAACACGGTAGACTATAGTACCGGCGTGGCAGTATGGGGCGAGCCTGGAACCAACGGCCAGCATGCTTTTTACCAGTTGCTGCATCAGGGCACGCAAACCATTTCGGCAGATTTCCTGGCGCCCTGCCAAAGCTACAATCCCATCGGCAACCATCATCGCCTGTTGCTGGCCAATTTCTTTGCTCAAACCGAAGCACTGATGCGTGGTAAGAGTACAAACGAAGCCCGTACCGAACTTGAAGCTCAGGGAATGGCCGGAGAACCACTGGAAAAGCTGCTGCCACACAAGATTTTCCCCGGGAATCATCCCACCACTTCCATCCTGTTCAGGAAACTGGATCCCAAAACCCTGGGGTCGCTCATCGCCCTTTATGAACACAAGGTATTTGTACAAAGTGTGATCTGGAACATAAACCCATTCGATCAGTGGGGAGTGGAACTGGGCAAACAACTCGCCGGAACAATCCTGACCGAACTAGAGCAGAACGTACCAGTGACCACCCATGATGCCTCCACCAACGGGTTAATAAATTATTTCAAGGCAAATCGGTGACACTAGGGAGGCAGTTCCGGTTTCGCTGATTGTTGCAGCATACGAACATCAGCGGGATCGGGCTAAAAATGCCAAATGAAACACAACGTATAAATTCACTCCATGCCTCTTACCCCATCACGCTCCGATCTTAGTGTTCTGTTCATTACATCCGAAGTCCACCCTCTTAACAAAACCGGCGGTCTGGGTGATGTTAGTGCAGCCCTTCCGGCGGCGCTGCGGCAACTAGGAGTAGACGTACGCCTGCTGATTCCCGGCTATCCACAAGTGCTGGCAGGACTTAAATACAAGCGCAAAGTGACGGAGCTTGCTGGCCTATCGCAATTTCCACCAGCCGCGCTGCTATCCGCCAAACTGCCGGTAAGTGCATCCGTAGACGTTCCCGTATTCATCATTGACTGCCCCGGACTCTACCGGCGTGAAGGTGGTCCATACATGGACGTGGCCGGACGTGACTGGCCGGATAATGCACTGCGTTTCGGTCTGCTCGCAAAAATCGGAGCAATTCTGGCATGTGACGCCAGTCCGCTCGCCTGGCGTCCGCAGGTGGTCCACTGCAACGACTGGCAAAGCGGCCTCACGCCAGCATATCTGCATTTTTATCGGGGAATAAAAGCAGCATCTCTGATGGCCATACATAACCTCGCTTTTCAGGGCATATTTCCACCCGGCACCATAACCCAGCTGGGGTTACCTATCTCCAGCTTCGACATCAACGGTGTTGAATACCACGGGAGAATGTCATTTCTCAAGGCCGGGCTCTATTATGCCGATCACATCGTCAGCGTCAGCCCCACCTATGCCAGGGAAATCCAAACAGCACCACTGGGTTTTGGTTTTCAAGGCTTGCTGGCAGGACGCCGCAAACATCTCAACGGTATTATCAATGGCATCGATGCCGTTGAATGGGATCCCGCTACCGATCCCTGTCTTGTACGCAATTACACTGCTAACAAACTTGCTGCCAAGACTGCCAATAAACGTGCATTGCAACAGGCGCTGGGATTAACGGTAGATCCGGATATTTTATTTTTTGGCGCAGTAGGCCGCTTTACTCAACAAAAAGGTTACGACCTGCTGCTGCAGGTCGCGCCGCAATTGACCAAGATTCCCGCACAACTGGTCGTTCTAGGTAGCGGTGAAGCGGCGCTGCAACAGCAGATGACGATGTTGGCAAAAACTTACCCAGGGAAAATCGCTGTGCGCATCGGTTTTGACGAAACGCTATCGCACTTGATCGAGGCAGGCGCCGATAGCTTTCTGATGCCATCACGCTTTGAACCTTGTGGTTTGAACCAGATGTACAGCCAACGCTACGGTACGCCACCACTGGTGCACGCCACTGGCGGTCTGCTCGACACGGTGGTGGACTGCACCCCGGCAACGCTCGCGGACGGAAGTGCCAGCGGTTTTCTATTCCATACCATGACCCCTGGTCATTTTCTCGCTGCCATCCGGCGCGTCGCTATCATCTACCACGACAAACCAACCTGGCGCCGTTTGCAGAAAAATGGTATGGCTAAAGATTTCAGTTGGCACCCCAGCGCTGCTGCCTACCGAGAAATATACTTGGCGCTGCTATCCCGTCTATCGAAATAAAGACATGCCAACTCGATTGCACCAAAACTAAAACGAAAAGTGTAGCCCTCCTCTGATGATCACCTCATAGCCACACCATCATGCCCATTTCCAGCGGATGCGTCAGTAGCGGTTGATATGGATAAATGCGGATGTAATATTCCAGTTTACCGCACAATTCCGGGGCAAGATTCAGTTTAAACAGATGCTCGCCCGTTTCCATCATGCCGCTGGACTCAAACCTGAAATGCTTGAAATCGCACAGCTTGCTCTTCTTTAACTGACGGCACATCAACAGTTCCACTATCACATCTTCAGGCTGTAAGCCATTCAGTCTTACGGCGATACTGAAATCTACCACATCGCCAAAATTGATGCGTTTGCTCGGGGTATCCAGTCGGCGCAGCGTCACCCCACCCCACATATTTCTCACATTGGCCTTCCAGGCAGCAACTCTCTTGGCGCCATCGAAACCGTTCTCAGTATAGAGCGCACCTTGATTGCTAGCTGGCAGATAGAAATTATTCAGGTATTCATCTAGCATGCGCATAGCATTGTAACGCGGCAACAGTGACGCCATCGAATGCTTGGCCATTCCTACCCATTCTGGTGAGTAACCGAGTTTGTCACGATTGTAATAGAGCGGCACCACACGATCCTGCAGAATTTCATAGAGAGTCTGACTCTCTTCTTTGTCGCGCAGTGTGGGCGGCATATCCTCTGGTCCAGGCTTGATAGCCCAGCCATTCTTGCCGTCGTAGCCCTCTCCCCACCAACCGTCGAGTACGCTCAGATTAATTGCCCCGTTGATGCCTGCCTTTATCCCTGAAGTACCGCTTGCCTCCAGTGGGTACACCGGGTTGTTGAGCCACACATCTACTCCTGCCACCAACCGCCGGGCAAGCCGCAGATCATAGCCTTCGATTAGCAGAAGCCGCCCTTCAAATTCTGGCAGTCGCGCGACCTGACTGATACGCCGGATCAAGTCCTGACCAGGGATATCCGCCGGATGCGCCTTGCCGGCAAAGATCAGCAGCACTGGACGTTCTTGGTCAAGAATAATTTTGCGTAACCAGTCGAGATTCTCAAATAGCAATGTAGCGCGTTTATAAGTAGCGAAACGACGGGCAAAACCGATGGTCAAAATATTTGGGTTAATTGGGTCGGTGAGCTTGAGCAATCGGTCAAGATGCGCTTCAGAGCCATGATTACGGGAATTCTGTGCGGCGAGATGGGAGTGTACGCCATAGAGCATTTGCGATTTTAGCGACTGTCGCACGCTCCAGAATTGATGGTCAGGAATCGTCTCGATGCGCGACCAGTACTCGGTGTCGCACAGCATGTTACGCCACTCGTGACCGAGATGGCGGTCAAACAGGTCGGACCATTCCTGTGCCAAGAAAGTTGGCACATGCACACCATTGGTAATGTACCCCATCGGATTCTCTTCCGGCTCAATCTGCGGCCATAAATTCCGGCAGATGCGCGCCGATACATGCCCATGTATTTTGCTCACACCATTATGCGAGCGCGAGCTGTGGATGGCGAGCGTAGTCATGTTAAAGTCAGAGCTGCCGGGAGTAAGGCCCAGTGCCATGAACTCCTCACGGGCGATTCCAAGGTCACGGTAGAATCCTTCAAAATACGTCTGCATCATATCTGCATTAAAATGATCGTGCCCTGCTGGCACTGCGGTATGAGTAGTGAACACCGTGCTCACTGCCACTGCTTCCAATGCGCTGGCAAAATCCAGACCCTGCTGCACCAGATTACGCATGCGTTCCAGCATCATGAACGCAGCATGCCCTTCGTTGATATGCCACACCGTCGGCCGCAAGCCCACCGCTTGCAATGCGCGCACACCGCCGACACCAAGTATGATTTCCTGCTCGATACGCATGACTTCATTCCCACCGTAAAGCTGATGGGTGATATCGCGATCCTGCAAAGAGTTTTCCGGCAAGTCGACATCAAGCAGATAGAGCGTCACATGACCTACCTGCGCCTGCCACACTTTTATCTCCACCTTGCGCTGCGGCAATTCCACTTCTACCCGCACCTCCGAACCATCTGCGTGCAGCGCCGGTGCCACCGGCAAATCTTCGAAATCAGAATCGGTGTAGGTAACTTGTTGGTTACCCTGGGTATCGATAGTCTGGAAGAAATAGCCCTGACGGTAGAGCAGGCCGACTCCGACAAAAGGTAGATGTAGATCACTTGCTGCCTTGCAGTGGTCACCAGCCAAGATGCCAAGGCCACCAGAATAAATCGGAAAACTTTCATGAAAACCAAATTCGAAGCAAAAATATGCCACTTGATCATGTGGACGCAGGCCGTTGGTGCCGTTGTCCCGTAATTCCTCGGAATGATAAGAATCGTAAGATGATAAAATGCTGTTGTAATTAGCTAGGAATACTTGATCCTCCGCCGCTTTCAGTAGCAGAGACTCATCCAGGCGCTTGAGAAAAGCTTTAGGGTTATGCCCCACTGCCCCCCATAAACCAGGATCCAGACGGGAAAACAGTGAGCGTGTGGATCGATCCCAGCTGTACCAGAGATTATTGGCCAACTCCTCCAGACGCACCAGACGGCGGGGAATTTTTGGATTGACGGCAATGGTGAATACAGTACCGGAGGACATTTGTAACTCTCCTTGACAGCGGGTAGACAATAGGTGCTATGGGCACCCCTAATAATCCGGATTTCGTCACAATACTTCGTTGCTCAAAAAAACGTTTCCTTACATATCCATCATATGCCGGGTCTACATTTTTTGTTCCCGCCTTGTTTTGTTTAGAGCTTCGAATTATTAGAGGAGTCCTTATTTCAAGCTAGAAAGTAAATTGCGCATTGCACTACTACGCTCTGATGAAATGCTCGCGGTAATATTTCATTTCGATAATGGAGTCATAAATATCCGCCAGTGCTTCGTGCTTGCTTTGCTTGGTCAAACCGGCGGCAATTTCTGGTTTCCAGCGTTTGACCAACTCCTTCAGAGTGCTCACATCTAGATTACGATAATGAAAATATGCTTCCAGTCGTGGCATGGAACGTGCCAGGAAGCGGCGATCCTGGCAAATGGAATTGCCGCACATGGGAGAAGTCCCAGGTGGAACATGCTGCTGCAGAAATTCAATCATGCTTGCCTCCACTTCAGGTTCCGTCAGTTTTGACACCTTGATCTTGTCGATCAGACCGGATTTGGCGTGAGTGGATTTATTCCAGTTATCCATCCCATCCAACACCGCGTCTAGTTGATGTACTACCAGCACCGGTGCTTCCGCCACCACGTTCAACTGCGAATCGGTCACGACCAGAGCCACTTCGATGATGCAATCTCGATCCGGGCTGAGCCCGCTCATTTCCATGTCGATCCAGATGAGGTTACCGCTATCTTGTGCCATAATCCAACCCTTTCCTGAATTTTCAGAATGCAATTGTGTCATAACAGCAGCAGTCCGTCACGCTCACTGCCCTTTACTAACCTCTAGTCTCAATTGTCCATGCAAATCTTCACCGCTATCTTTCTTGCCGCCCTGCTGCTCACCACCTCTGTCCGCATGTGGCTTGCAACGCGGCATATTCGCCACGTCCACGCCCACCGCGACAATGTACCCGACAGCTTTTCTGCGCTAATTGATCTGACAGCACACCAGAAAGCAGCTGACTATACTTGCGCCAAAACCCGTCTCGGTTATCTCAATATATTGCTGGAAACGGCACTGCTATTGGCGCTTACTCTAGGAGGCGGGTTGAATGCTTTAGCCGCTTTCTGGTCGGAATGGCTGGGTGTCCCAACTTCACTCGATGGAAGTTTATTGAATTACCCATTGATGCACGGCATGGCATTGATTATCAGTACGATGCTGCTGATGAGTTTAGTAGAAATTCCCCTGAGTTACTATCGCACTTTTGTCATCGAGCAACAATTCGGTTTCAATAAAATGACACCTACCATGTTTTTTGCTGATCTCATCAAGCAAACTGCGCTGGGTATGCTGCTCGGTATACCACTGCTGTTGGGTGTGCTGTGGATGATGGAGAAAATGGGCATGCACTGGTGGCTCTACACCTGGTTCGCATGGATGGCATTCAACCTGCTGATTCTGACTATCTACCCCACCTGGATTGCACCGCTATTCAACAAATTCACGCCGTTGACAGATGCTGCACTCAAAGTTCGTATCGAACAACTACTACAAAAATGCGGCTTCAAGTCCAGTGGGCTGTTTGTGATGGATGGCTCGCGCCGCAGCAGTCACGGCAATGCTTATTTCACCGGCTTCGGCAAGACCAAGCGTATCGTTTTCTTCGACACTTTGCTTTCGCGTCTAGATGCACCTGAAATCGAAGCGGTTCTGGCACATGAACTGGGACATTTCAAACGCCGCCACGTCATTAAACGTATCATCTGGACTTTCGCCATGAGCCTGATATTCTTGTGGGGACTCGGCTACCTGATGCAGCAAGATTGGTTTTATCAGGGGTTGGGCGTGACCGTTGCAGCCGTACCTTCCACCGCGATAGCGCTATTGCTGTTTTTTCTGGTGATGCCCGCGTTCACGTTCATGTTGCAGCCGCTGTCCAGCCTATATTCACGCAAACACGAGTTCGAAGCCGACGAATACGCCGCAGGCAAGGCCTCTGCTACTGATCTCGTCCGAGCGTTGGTAAAGCTCTACCAGGACAATGCCGCAACGCTGACTCCCGACCCGCTGCATTCAGCGTTTTATGATTCTCATCCGCCTGCTGCTTTAAGAATAGCGCGGCTGCAGAACCTGGCGCATAATCCTAAATCCGGCAGTTGGACGGGGTAGAGTGTGCGGTTTTTTGGGTGCAGGGCAAGGCGCAACGACGCGGAATGGTTGTTCCATTCCAAGAAGTTGCAACACAGCCATGTGCCGCAAAAACTATGCAATCTACCCTGTAGCAGACTTACCAAAAAGGTGAAAGATAAATACTACATACTACAAAAAGTTACTATGTGTCATGGTGTTAAACTAAAAAACGATCGATTAACTGCCGGATTTAGGAATCACTAGCAGGAGAAACAATGGGTACTTTCGTCTGTGATCTCGCAACCAAACAATGCAAACCCTGCGAAGGCGGCGTGCCGCCGCTCACGTCCATTGAAATTGCCATGCTAATGCCGCAGCTTGAAGGCTGGGAGCTTCTCGACAAACAGATCGGAAAAACCTACGACTTTAAAAACTATTACCAGACCATGGCATTCGTCAACGCAATCGCATGGGTTTCACACCGTGAAGACCATCACCCGGATATGACAGTCGGCTACAATAAGTGCCGCGTGGAATACACCACTCACGCCGTCAATGGATTATCTGAAAATGATTTTATTTGCGCGGCGAAGATCGATGCCCTGTTCCAGATTTGAGTCCGGCCCATAACTCCTCGTCTGCTTCACCATCACCTATTGCAGGACAGATAGTCGCTGCATTCGGCAGGCATTATCTAGTCGAAACCGAAAGCGGGGTAACTCTGTCCTGCGTGATGCGCGGTAAGAAAGGTGGTGCCGCCTGCGGCGACCGGGTGTTAGTCCAATCTACCACTCCCGAACAAGGTGTGATCGAAACTATTCTGCCGCGTACCACGCTACTGTACCGCAGCGACGCTTTCCGCGAAAAGCTAATCGCTGCCAATGTCACCCAAATCGTTATCGTAGTAGCCGCCGTTCCCAGCTTCAGTGAAGAACTGGTAAACCGTTGCTTCGCCGCTGCCGAAAGTCAGCGTATCAAAGCGTTAATTGTGCTTAACAAAGTGGATATTGTTGGCCCCACTCGCATTGCCGCTGCTTCTCTCTTACTCTATCGAGAACTGGGCTATCCTCTGCTGCAACTCAGCGCCAAGGATGATGTCACACCGCTGCTACCGTATCTGCAAGGCCAACTCAGTGTTCTGGTAGGACAATCAGGCATGGGCAAATCCACTCTCATCAATGCGCTCATTCCGACTGCAGAACGCGCCACTGCCGAAATTTCTGTTGCCCTCGATACTGGCCGCCATACCACTACCCACGCGCGACTCTATCACCTTGATCAAAGTAGTCACCTCATCGACTCCCCCGGCATGCAGGAATTCGGTCTGCATCATATTGACAGCGCGGATTTAGCGTGGGGATTCGTCGAATTTCATCCCTATCTCGGACAATGCAAATTTAGTAATTGCCGTCACACTGGCGAACCCGGTTGCGCGCTGGCACAAGCGGCTGAAGAAGGAAGAGTCAATGTACGGCGGCTTGGTTTCTACCGGAAGCTGGCCGCATCACTGGGTGCTGCGCCACGTAAGTAAGTACTGGCGTTTTAGTATGAAACTGTCGGCCCTTCCACCTAGAGGCAGTCTGAAATCAGGCACATGCCACGAAATTCCTTCAATCTGGAGCGTAGCGCCGTAACCACTTTCTGTGCCTGCTCTTCCTGGCAGGCGAGAATCTGGCATGAACGACACAAAAAAGTGGTGCCACCAGCAACTCCGTCTTGAACTGGCGACATCGCTTGTTGTGGTCCCTGCTAAGCCGTTTTTTAAGCTACCGAGTTGGAAACCTTGTCCAAACGCTCCAGTACTTCAAATTTTCTCGTGTTCAGATCAGTGAATCCAGTAAGTATATTCAGGTGCGGCACCAGATCCGGAACCTTGACTTTAATGACATCAAGCGAAAATTTGCTCAGGAATCTTGCTTTCTCCTTAGCCAGTTCGCGATCTGGACCAATTTCTCTGTAAGCGGCTGAAGTCATGAGCACAATGCCGCTTGGATCGATCCGGCTGTCGTCGATATTGCCTTTCAGCAGCATGGCCGCAGTTCCAATCGCATCGGAAAGGTTCGGGTCAAAAGGCCCCACAATGAAAGCGGTGTTGATGGCGTGCAGCCAGTCAAAGCCGCGCCCCACCCCCAAGACCCATTCCTTGTGGTAGGCATCTTCGATCGGCCTGTTGGTCGCACGGATCATTCGGACGTGTTTGATGTTTCCTTCGACCAACGGGATCAGATCCTTGAAAATCTGTTCCGGCATTGAGGGGTACAGCAAACGCAGCAAACCTTGCAATTCGAGCCCGGATAAGTCTTCCTTAACTTCGGCTAGATCAACAACGCGACCGTCTTCGCCGTGCAGGATCAAGGCGTCGAGATCGGTCTCGATACCGCAAACAATTGGCACCACGGCGCCTTTGCCGTAAATGTTCTCAAACTGACTCTTGAGCCTTATGGCTGTGTCTCTGGCAGCATTGGTATCGTAATTGAATCCCCTGCAACCACGGTGAGCATCTCCGCGCGCGAAATGATAGGTCACAAAGATCAGGCAGTGTCTGCCACGACTGATGGCTTGCTGTGCCCATTGATCCAGGGTTGCTTGAAAAAAGGGCCAGCCCAGATCAAACTTGCCACCCAGATTGCGAAAAGGTTGAACGATTCCGACTGCAGTTCGCGTCATGACCGGCAGGTTAAGCCGGCCATCCATGCATTTAAGCGCCGCTATTTCAGTAGGGTGCTCACCCCGGTATCTGCGGCGCTCCATGGCCAGATCAATAAAAGTTCGAGAGTGGCGTGCATTCAAATCAAGCAGGTAATCAATTCCGGTATTCATACGCTCATCTCCATGTTGGATGCAATATTATAACGAAAGAAGGTCCCCAAAGAAATGAGCTGTGGGGCACAAAAATTTCTAGTGGTTGCGCCCTAAGAAGATAGATTAAGTAGCCGCGACAACCATACCTCTGACGCCATTTGATTGATATGCAGCACACTGTCCGGGAAGAACCCAAACACCAGAACCAGCAGAGCAGGAATACATAACAGGGCCAGTTCTCGCGGGGATAAATCCTGCGCCTGACTGACAACGGATTGCGTGATCGGACCGAAAAACGCACGGCGGATATAGGACAGCATGTATGCGGCACCAAGGACTGCACCGACCAATGCAGCGATGCCAAAACTGGCGTGTGCTTTCAATGCACCGATAATCAACATTAGTTCAGCGGGGAAACCGCTGGTTCCTGGTACCCCGATACTCGCCAGGGTAAACAAGAAATAAAAACAGGTCAGCCGTGGCATCACTTTGGCCAAACCACCCAAGTGGATAATCTCGGTACTGCCCAGCCGGTGTTGAATCATGCCGGCAACCAGCATCAATGAACTGGCCACTAAAGTGAAGTTAAGTAATTGGAAAATCGCACCCTGCAGACCCTGTATATTCAGGGACGCGATACCGACCACCACTAGGCCAACGTGACTGATACTGGCGTAAGCCAGCAGACGGCGCAGATTAGTCTGTTGTAAAGCAATCAACGCACCATATATAAGCGTAATCGTGCCCAGAATGCCCAATATCCAACTGTATTCGACAGCCGCAGAAGGGGCTAGCGGCATGGCAAAACGCAAGATACCGTAAGCTCCCAGTTTCAGACCGGTCAGTATTGCTGTTATGTGTGCCGGGCCTTCCATTGCAGCGGTAGGTAACCAGGTATGAAAGGGGACTAAAGGAGCTTTGACACCGAAACCAAGCAGTAACAATAAGAAAACCAATGTTTGCAAATCAGCCGCCAAAGGCGTTTCCAGCAGGACCGGCAAGCTGAAGGATAGCGCTTGGGGAATAGCGCCGCCTACTGTCACGGCGTGATTGGTCGCCAATATAACGATTGCAAATAGTAGCGACACTCCGCCAAACAGCATAAACAGCGTATATTTCATCGCAGCGCCACGGCGCTGCGAACCGATGCCCCATAAGCCGATTAAAAAGAAGAATGGCGGCAGCGTCAGTTCCCAGAACAAAAAGAACAACACCGTATCCAGTGAGGTGAACACCCCGATGGTGATCCCTTCCAGTGCCAGCAATAAGACAAAATGAAAGCGGGGGCTGTGTTGCACCGAATTCCATGAAGCAATGATCGCAGTCAGCGTTAACAGCGCTGACATTGGCAGAAATAACACCGAAATACCATCAACACCGACCAGGTAATTGATATTCAGAAACGGTATCCAGGGATACTTTTCGACCAATTGAAAATCGCCGCTACCAGCATTGAATGACTGCACTATCAGCAGCGTCAGCAGCAGTTCGCAACCGGCAATTACCAGCGCGATCGCTTTGGCCAGTTTTACGGTAGGGGTGAACCCGGTGGCAATAGCACCCAGTAATGGCAATAGAATGGCTAGACTCAGTAGCGGAAAACTTGCTTCACTCATCATGCCCGCCCTTGGCCCCGATAGGCGCGGTCACGGTCACGGTGCCAGACTGTTGTGCACCATGATGCGTGGAATTCAACACAGCCTCCAACTCGTTCACGGAGGCCACTACGTTCTGGTCTATCACATGCACCCAAGGTGACGTGTAGAAACCCGTGCCGATCAATAATGAGCAAATTATTACTGCAATAATCTGTTCCTTCTTGGCGGGTTTATGAGTACTGCTGTGATGCTGTAGAAATCGTTTCGGCGCGGCAACAAATATCTGTTGAAAAGCACGCAGCAAAAGACCCGCAGCCAGGAGGTTTCCCAGCAATATCGCAGTGACGACCAGCCAACCGTATCTGGTAGCGGTGCCCTCAATCAGCAGATGTGCGCCGTCAAACCCTGGAGTACCAGGCATGACCATGGTGGTCAATGCAGAGATCACAAACAGAAATGCGATGGTGATGTTGGTGTCAAACAGCCCGCCCAGGCGCGGGATAATAGCAGTGCGAGTCCATTCATAAATTAGGCCGACACTGAAAAACATGCCCGCTGTCGCGAGTCCATAAGAAACAGCTAACAGGATGGTGCCTTCCATGCCATATTCGTTTAAAGAAAAAATTCCGATAACCAGAATTCCCGTATGACTGACGACGGCGAAGGCCAGCAGACGGCGGATATTGATTTGCATCAGCGCCAGCAACGCACCGTAAATGATACTGATTAAACCCAGTGTCAGCACAAATCCAGACCATTGTTCGGCGGCCTCCGGAATCAGCGGCAGGATAAAACGAATAGCCGCGTAAACACCCAGCTTCAGACCCACCAGAAAAATAGCCACACTTGCGACGGTGCCTTGTTCCGCCAAGGCCGGCAGCCAGCCATGAAATGGGAATATCGGCATACGAATGGCAAAACCAAAAAACAGGAGAAAGAAGATCAACGACTCATACTGTAACTGCGCATTACTGACCTCTTTTAATTTCAGCCAGTCAAAAGTCAGTTCAGCGCCAGGTACTGCGTTCATTACGCCAACGGCGAGCAAGATGAAACCTGCCAGGGTCATCAATAACCCGCCCAGCCAGTGTTGCAGCAATAATGCGACCACCCAATGCCGGTTTTGCCCGGTGCCGGCACGAATCGTCAACAGCACCACCGGGATCAGTTCCAGCGCGCACCATAGCCAGAACTGCATCAGATTCATCGCCGAGAACGCGCCGATCAGGATGCCTTCGTAACCCAACAAGCAGGCGATCTTAGTCCGATCAGTTGCGTGCCGGGTAATCGAGGTATAAACCAAAACCAGCAATGAAAAAATGGCCGTCAGTGGAATAAACAGGATATTGGCGCCATCAACGCCCACGCTGTAAGTAAAGCCAAGCTTGTGTATCTCTTCAGCCAATTGAATACCAGGACGATCAGCATCGAAAACGATCAGCAGGTAGAGGCTGAGCAATACCGTCGACAGTGCTCCGGCAAAACCGATACGCAATGCCACCGACGATGAGCGTGACAATAGAATAGCGGCCATCGTTGCCAGCGGGATAAGCGTCAGCATGGTCAGCAACGGGAATGCTGCTGATTCCGACCATGCAGTAACAGCAGTAATAGTAGGAGTAATAGCCATCAGGTTCTTCAGATCGCAGCTGCAAGCAGCAACACTGTGAATACAAACACTACTAGGTAGCGGGGCTTCAGTATCAATTTCTCAAACTTATTGGCGGCATATCCCAGCTGGCGCCCCAGGTCGATCGCGTCTATGCTTATGCCCCGCAATACCAGCCGATCTTCAAACCAGTTGAAAATGTCCGCTGTCCATTGGAAAAGTTTTCCGGCCACACCACTGCTACGACTAAATTCGTTGGGATCATGTACCGGCCCGGAACTCAGTATTTTTATTTCCAGTTGTGCCAGTGACGATATGGCACGGCCTGCGCGCGCAGGGGTGCCCATGATGCGATCAACGATATGGTCATCTAAATAGTCCAGGTCATGTCCCATCCCGTGAACCGGTCTTACCAAAGCCCGATCGGTAACTGGGTCCAGCCAGAAACGCTGTATTGATGCGGTATATAGCCAGCGCAGCCCGGCAATATTGCGGGGCACTGGTTTCATCGGGTTGCCATGGACATAATGCAGAAACGACGGGGCGGTCAATACCTGATAGCAGCGCACCACGGCATGAGCGCAAAGATGCCAGCTGGCCAGTTGCCACAAACCCAGACCGCATTCCAGAAACATCAAACCTAGTTGAGCTGATATGGCAAAACACAACGAACTTTTGACATCAGTTTGAGTCAGTCCGACCACAAAGCTATAGATGGCGGTAATTAATCCCACAGCGACCAGCACTCCCATCGCAAATGGAGCCATTTCAAAAAGTGGCTGCAGCAGGATTACCAGATAGACCCCGGCATGCGTCATGATTGCACCGTAGAACACCGCACTCGACGGCGTCGGCCCTTCCATCGCCCGCGCTAGCCATGGGGTGAATGGCAGTTGCGCCGATTTTGCAAAAGCGGCTGTGGCAAAACATAAGGCGATTACAGTGGCGGTAGGGGTGGTCAGTTGTTCTGTTACCGCGTTTAGATTGCCCCAGTCGATGGTCTCGGCATAAAAATAGCTCACGCCTATTCCCAGAATAAAACCGGCGTCACCGATGCGATTGGTGACAAATGCGCGGGTTGCATTGATAGCGGCGATCGGACGGTCATAGGCAAAGACTATCAACAGATAGGAACATAGCCCGGCAATTTCCCAGCCGACAAAAGTACCGACGGCATTACCCGATAACACCAGCAACAACATTGCCGAAGAAAACAGGCTCAGGATAAAAAAGAACCGGTAAAAACCAGGTTCTTTATGTAGATAGTTGATTGAGAAGCGAGTGACAATAACCAGCAGAATTGAAAATAGCGTCGCCAAGCCGACATTAAAACCCGTAGTGATAAAATTCATCTGTATGCTCAAGTTATCACTGCCCAGCCACTGCCCCGCACTGAACGAGCCGGAGTTTTTGCCAAGCAAATCAGCGCCCAGCAAAGTCAAGGCCAATAGGCACGACAGGGTAATAGCCAAGGTAGCAATACTTGCAGCCATGGCTTCATCGGCCACGCCGCGAAGCATGCCGAATAGATGACCGGTACCGATAACCGCAGCTGCGATCAATGGTAGCAACGGGACCAGAACAACCAACGAATCCATTGCTTTAAACTCCCAATTCTTCAGGCTGTTTAATCAATATGGGCGATACCGGCACCGATAGGCCCTGGTAACAATCCACCGATTTCTCACGAACCGGTAATTTTTCTACTTCCGCTTGCCATGGAACGAAACCCACGCCACGCTCAAAAACAGAAATTTCACCGCTATCAGGGTCTATCGCGCTCAACAGTACCCAGCCGCCGCCTATCAGTTCGCGCAAACTTTCTTGACGGGCATAGATCTCTCCGAGCATTGAAGTTTTCGCCTCGACCACAATCTGCAAACGTACCGCTTCGTGAATCTCTACCATCTGTTTTGGCAGGCCGGTGCGTAAATCACTGCTGGCTCCTTCCATTACGCCGAACAGACCGATGATGTTATGTGGGATTTTGGTGCCGCAGCCAAAACGTTCGTTGTTAATCGTGGAAAAGTAGTATTCCAGGTTAATCCCGGCACCGACAGGACCGACGGTCAGCAGAACGTTTTCGAGCAGCTTACCTTCGGGATCCTGAGTTGCATCGTAGGAAATAAGAAAAGCGCGCCGATCGAGAAATATTCCCTGCGTGACGGAGCGTCGACCAATGACTGCTGAAGCATTGGTGGCATGTCCGTATTCGGGACGAACCTGACTCAGGTCATTGGAACGATTTGTCACATGGCGCATGGCTGCTGCTGGCGATGCCGGGTTGCGGGCTGAAATGAAACGGCGGCAGCGCTCCTGCGCGGAGGCCGCCCGAGCCTGCAAAACGCAGGCTTGACAGTCATCGAAGGCGGAGCGCAATTTTTGCGGGACGTCTTCTATGTCGTACCAGGTAACGACATCACTGGAAGTATCATGTTCGGCGCCGACAAACCAGCTATCTTCAGGAACCACGATACCGTGCTGTACCAACAAGGCACGTACTCCGGGGCGGTTGGCCATCGCCGCAAATACGCGCGCATTCGGGCCGCCACGCCGTCCGCTGCAGGCACCACAATCATGGGCAGCTTCGTGCGGATTATTTTGACTGGTCGAACCATGCGCCATGAAACAAACGATCGGTGCAAACCCGTAGGCTAAGCCGGCATTGCGTAGGAATCCGGCAAGCCGATCAGCCTGTTCAGTGGTTGTAAAACCCAATCGTGGATGCTCAGGGGTTGCCGGGGCGGCAGTATTTGCGGCAGTAAACAACAACTCAGTCGGTACTTTACGTAAGATATTTTGCCGCAGGTTGCCATTGGCCGCATTAAAATAGGTCGGCAGAAATGTTTTGCTTAACAGTGTAGCCAAAGTAAATGGAGCCAGTGCGTCAATAGCTGCATACGACAACAACATATTACGGCGAAGACTCTGGTTCAGCAAATAAGCGAGCCGCTTATAAAATTTGCGCCCTCTGTTATGTGCATGCAGCACTTCGTCGGTCCCCTTTCTCGGGATCTCGTCAACTTGATGAACTGGCGTCACGACCACCGGACACAGCGCCGTCGTGTGATGGTCGTCCAGCCCCTTATAATTCATCGGGATGCCAAAGAACCCGGCAGCACCCAATGTTTCAATGGCGGGATTGATTTCTTCCAGATGACGGCGAATACTTTCTTCACGCTCATCAATACAGAATACTACTTGCGCTTGAGGACGCTTATCACGCCTGGCCCAGCGGCCGCGGTTATGATTGGCGCGCAATGCCTGAAAAAGATCTTCCCTGTAATGATACTCGTAGGCATCAAGCCAGACCTTGCTGCGCTCGGTCAGGTTGAACTCATCCAGTATTGCCAGCATCTGCTGTAGATCTTTCTGCTGCAATTGTCGAATGTGCACAGCGTTGAGCCCCAGATGCTGGCATAAACGGAACAGACGCCAGCCATCATTGAACTCACAGTTTCCGGCATTGGTTTCCGCCAATGGGCTGAACTGCCAGGTCCAGACCAGGTCGGCGAGCTGCTGCCAGTCAGCCTGCTTATGCCGTTCGGAACCGGTACGGCTTATCAGTGACTCCGCCGACTGGGTCAGGTATTCCGGCAGGCCGCCTTGATACAATTGGCTGCGCACCACGAATTCCGACAGGTTCTTACTGAAATAGAATTGCAGCGAACTCAGCTTGGCTTCGATTTTCCAGGTTTCGTAACAAGCCTGATCAAGCCAGAGTCTGTCCAATATCAGCCGGATAGCCAAATAATCCGCCAGATTAGGTGCCGCATCGTTCTCGGTATGGTATTGCGGATGCTGCTGCCGCCAGTTGACCAACCCCGACCAGCCCGGTAATTCCAGTGCCAGCCGCCGCAGATACCCTTCCCATTTGTCATGGGGTATTTCCAGATGGATCAGTTGCTGGATAATGGCATCGACCGCATCCTCTGGGGATTCGGCCACAATCTGCTGCCAGTTGGGCAAGTCATGCAGGAACGGGTTCGCGTCGTATTGTGCTGTCGCCCGCCAGGCTGCGTATAGACCCAAGCGGTTACGTTCGGGTAGTTGCCAGGCCGCTACGCCTTCGTCCAGAGCGGACGCACAGATGCGTATCATTTGCGGACGGACGGAGTAGAGAATATCAACCCCGCTCAATGCCAGGACAAAACCGCGTAGGGTGATGCCATCGCCAATTTGGGTCAACAACTTGTCCAGCGAAATCGTTGCTTGTTGCCGCATGCGCTGATGCAGCGTAAGGCCGCTACTATCCGGATCACTGGAGTGAATTTTCTCCAGCCAGACTTCTGCCTGCTCCAGTGACAAATCAAGCATGTTCTCTGGGTGCAGGGCGATTTTCTCCAACCCAAGCTTGGCTGAAACATTTTCCCACAACTGCCTAATGGCATCGCTTTGGTCGACGCTGCCTGCCAGCAACCGGCTGCGGACTTGCTCAGGTACATCAGCTTGCACTGTACCCAGCGCATCCAATTCTTCTATTTGCCAGTTGAATTGACTGACAGTAAGGGCTTGCAGGTCAAACAGCATGGCGATGCGATAAATATCCTTGCGCGTAATCGTCAAGTCATTTGCCGTACAAACGAACTGCTCAGCCTGTAACTGCGGATTATGTGCGAGCGCCGCAAACAGATCCCGGTCATTAATACGCCCCTGTTGATAAAACTCACGGTTTTGTGCCTCAGGAAGATAGCCGAAAGTGCCGGTTAATGCTTCGTAGGCTGCCAGCGCCTGTTCAAACGGCAGATGCTGAAAACCATGGATAGTATTGTGGTGGACGAAATCATGAATCGGTCCCTGCCCAGGAAGGACATGATCTAGATGATTGATCGCCGCGATGATCTGCTCGCGACTACCGGGGGATTCGGAATTTGCATGCATTGTCAATGTCCTATTGAATACGTTGACTGATCAGGCTGCTCATGTGGGACAGGGTTGCTGATGACAGGTCAATCAGCGGCTCAGGCAGCAAGCCAAACAACACAATGCCCGAAACCAGCAAACCGGCTGCCAGTAACTCGGGGGTACGCAAATCTTCGATCTCCCGCATCTGCGGCTTTACCGGGCCGGTGAATAATAGGCCGATGGTGCGGATGGCATAGGCGGAACTGATCAGGATGCTGAGGCTGAAAAACACCATCAAGCTGCCCCATTGCTGATAACCGCCGATAATGGCATGCAGCTCGGCAATAAAACCCACCGAACCCGGCAAGCCCATCGCCGCGAACAAGGTTAAAGTCATGAACAAGGCAAAACGTGGCATCACCTGAACCAGTGAGCTGTAATCCTGAATGTTACGGGTATGAGTGCGTTCATACAGTAGCCCAACCAGCAGAAACATCGCGCCCGCGATCAGTCCATGAGCGGTCATTTGCAAGACTGCACCGGTAATTCCTGTCTCATTCAAGGTTGCAATACCCAATAAGACAATACCCATGTGACTGACTGAAGAATAAGCCACCATCGCTTTAAGATCACTTTGCCGCCAAGCCAGTAAGCCACCGTAAATCATCCCGAATAACGCCAGAAAAACCAGCCATGGCTGTAATATTTGTGCGGCCTCCGGCAACATTACCACGACCCTTATCAAACCATAAGCACCCATCTTCAGCAAAATGCCGGACAGCAGAATACTGACCGGACTGGGCGCTTCGACGTGGGCCAAGGGCAGCCAGCCGTGCAGTGGGAAAATGGGCATCTTAACCCCAAAACCCATCAAAAAACCCAATAGTACCCAGACCTGCTCATCCCGTGGCATGCTTTGCGCCGCCTCACTCATCGAGGCCATCAATGAGCCGCCGTGTTCAGGCATGTAGTGACCAATCGCGAGCAAACTGATGAGCATGAAGATCGATCCGCCCATCGTATACAACACAAAGTTGAGACTGGCTGTGTGTCGTCGCTTTCCACCCCAGCGGTCAATCAGAAAAAATAACGGGATTAAAGTCAATTCCCAGAATATATAAAACAATGCCCAATCCTGCGCTAGAAACACGCCCAACATACCGAACTCCAACAACAGGATGCAAATATGAAAACTCTTGACACTGCTTGAAATAGTGAAAGAAGCAAGCAGTGCGATAGACGTGAGCAGAGTCGCCAGAACCACCATGGGCAATGACAGGCCGTCAACGCCCAAAGCGAAGGCGGTGCCCAGCTTTGGATTAAGCGTAAACTGTTCGCCGTATTGCAAGCCGCCATCAAGCTGATTATAAATAACGACCAGCCAGCAACTTAACAAAAAAGTGAGCCCAGCAAATAGATTAGCAAGGAACCGCATCCGATTGCTGTCCTGGCGTGACGTGAGTGCCAAGAGCAAAATCCCGACAACCGGAGTCCAGAGAAGTATGCTAAGTATCCCCATCGTATAGATTTTTCTTTACGTTCGTCGCTATTGGGTAATTTTAAAAATCAGGGAGGATTCAAGCCAGCTAGTTCACCTTAAATCCGAGTTTACGCCCTGACACCAAAACATGTGGCGATAAGCTGCTTTCAGGCGGGAATAACAATCGCAATCGAGTTAATGTGATTGCTGAACTAGGCTGTGGTCACCTTGCGACCAAGTTAACTATAGTGTTGTACAGTATAAAGTAATGGAAGATAAAGCATGAAAAACCGGTTTTCATGCTTTACTCCCTGCGCTCAAATTGAATGTATTAGTGCAGACGGACCAAGAGAATGGATGCCTCTATTTTACTTACCAGTTGTTCCGCCACCGAACCGATGACCAGACGTTCCAGGCCACGGCGATTAGATGTTCCCACTACGACCAGATCGGCCTCCCATTCAGCGGCGGCATTGGCAACGGCCTCTGCTACGCTGCTCAGACCATATTCGGCATCTGCTTCAAGCAAGCGGGTCTCTACATCGAGTACAGTGCCCGCAGCAATCCTGGCATTCTCCAGCAGGTTGGCGTCGTCCAGGTTGCTAGCAACATGAACGATGCATAGCTTAGCGCCATATGAGCCGGCAATGTGCAAGGCTTCCTGCAATGCGCTCTGGGACATTTCGCTATCGTCAATCGCCACCATGATCTTGTTGTACATGCTGACTCCTCTTTACGTATGTTTTGTAAAGGACAGCAGTTTCAACTCCTGCCCCCCCTGCGACCACAACTTTATGAAGCATGCATCAACCTCTCGTTACGGTCGGTTCATATCACCACCCTTGAGCCCATCAAAGTACTTTTCAATGATGGACTTGTGTGGGAGTTTATCGGCGTGGTAATAAACCATATAGTGAACGATGCCGTGCACGGCCATGGCGATCAGCAAGCCCTCAAAGATTCCCACCTTGTAGACCAGACCACCGCATAAGACTGCGAGCATCAGTGGATAAGGGCCATAGTGGGTAACATGCACTAGCCCCAGGATCATTTTCCAGCCCGTGAATATCATGATCGCCGCCAGCGCAAACTTCGGCAGATATGCCAGATATTCCGAGTAAATCAAGAAGAAAGTAACGACAAGACCGATGATCAGTACGGAAAATTTAGTATAAGCCCCGGCCAGCCTGTTGGTGGTACTTTTTGCCAGACCGTCCAGATTGGTCATGCCACCGAAAAAACTTGCACCCATGTTGGAAATCCAGATCGCCAACAGGCTATTATTACTGTTGCATTTGCGTCTCAATGGGTCTATTTTCTCGATCGCAGCGTTGCTCATCACTTGTTCTATCACGTCAATCACCGCCAGCATCGCTGCAAAAAGTATCACATACACCCAGGTCAATGCGCTGTCAAACTGCGGGATCGGCAAGGCGAACTTGAGTTCCACATCTTCCACATATAGCATCTGTAAAGGCATGAATTGGGCCAATATCACGCCAGCGAGAATCAGCACAAAATAGGGAATGGCAGGCTGGCTGTCCTTGAATTTTGAAAACAGGTACACGAACATGGCAAAACCACCTAGCGATATCAGGCACATCTGGATGCGCGCCCCGTTCCAGAAGGATTCGGCGGATACCTGGTCGACCGGCAGCTCATAAGTCATATCCATGAACTTCAACGCGATCTTCAAGCCCACCCCTGCCAGTAACCCCTCGACCAGATAACCCGGCACCGCGATTAAAATGTAACGCTGCCAGTCGTATTTCCAGATAACGGCTTGCATGAGAGCGGTCAGGAAAATGACAAACGCCATATTTTCCATGCCGAAGCTAGCGACGCCAATAGCCAGCACCGGCGCCAGGCCCGCCGCGATTCCGGGACTGCCAATAAAGTTTCCGGGTCTGATCCAGGCATTGATCCAACCGATCAAACAGGCAAAAGCAACCGTCGCCAGCCCCACCTTGATCGGGTAATCCGACATCATGGCGATGCCGACTGACAGGGGAATTGCCATTGCCCCAGTGATAATCCCCGCTTGGATGTCGCGCGCTAGGTACTTGACCTGAAATGCCGCTGATCCTGGGATGGTGACTGGCTCCATCGTGTTGCCGGACTCGTGGTCATGCGCTGGCGAAGCAGGCTTATCTATATTATGCGAGGTCATTAGCAATCATCTCCCGATTTCTTAAGCCCAAAAGATAACATAAGTAATGTGAAGAAAACATATTTTAAATGTGATTAATTTGTGATGTCCACGGCGCTGCGGTCAGGGAAGGTGATATGGAAGGTTGAACCCTGCCAGGGCGTGCTGTCGACCTCGATGCGCCAGCCGTGGTAATCGCAGATACACTTGACGATGGCCAGCCCAATCCCCAGACCTTCTCCCTGGGCCGAACCCCGGAAAAAGCGCTCGAACAGGAAAGGCAGGTAAGAGGGCTCAATACCAATACCCGAATCGGAGATCGTGATTTCGCGGCCGCTGAATTTCACCCGGACAAAACCATGCGCGGTATATTGCACGGCATTGCGCAGCAGGTTCGCCAGGGCCGTGTGCAGCGCCTGCCGGTTGAGCATGAGGACGGCTTCCGGCGCCACTGCCACCTCGAAGTCGAGGTGTTTGCGCGCAATTTCCGGACGCAAAGGCGCCACCGCATCGAACACGCATTCCGTAATTACGACCGGCTCCATCACGCCCAGCGCCTGTTCGCGCGCAAGAAACAGTAAAGCCTGCAATTGTTCGCCCATGCGGGTCGCTGCCGACTCAACCATGCCGATGCGGATGCGCACCTTTTCGGACAAATCCAGCTCGGTCGCCAACAACTCGCAACTCGTCAGAATCGTGGTGATCGGGGTACGCATCTCATGGCTTACATTGGCCGTAAATTCCTGCTCGCGCTGCAGTATGCGTTTAATGCGGCTCTGGTAATCATCCAGTGCGCGTGCAAGCTGCGCCACTTCTTCGTCCATCCCCGGCTGTGTCAGCGTTACGCCCTGCTCGTTGCCGGGTGCAAGATGCCTTACCTTCTCGGCAAGGTCGGCGACCTCTCGGACGAGCAATCCGGCAAGCAGGTACCCCACCACCAGCGCAACGCCGACTAGCGAGATCAGCGACAGCCCGATCAGCAGCCCGAACTCCTGTTTGCGCTGCTCATGCAGCCCGATTTCATAAGCAACAAGAAACTTGGCCCCATCGAAGTGCCGTACCGCGACCCGGATTTCCTGGGGACCGCGAAATACCATGTGACGCCTTAGGTCGAGATCCTGCAGGTAAGCGGGCAGCCGCAATTCCTCGGTGTGGTCACGCACGATATATTCTTCGAGGTTGGGGCCAGCTTGTGGAATAAAATTAGGCTGCTGACGATAGCGCTCAATGAGATGGTCCATCTCCATTTCAATGACCTGCTCGATGTGCGCCTCCTCGATATTGCCGGAAGCGACATAAAGACTGATACCAAGGGTGCCGACGACGAATATGCAGAAGATTGCGAACGCCAGCGCAATACGCAGGCGCAGGCTGCGCTTAAGCTTGAGCACGAGTAATCAGGTGGTAGCCGAGGCCGTGGACAGTCCCGATCGGATCGTAGCCGCCAGCCCGAATCAGTGCACGGCGCAGTTCATGCATATGACTGCGCAGGGTGTCGCTGGTTTCCTGCGCCCCCCCCCACACTCCCGACTCGAGCTCTTTACGGCTGAATACGCGGCCGGGCTCGCCCATCATAAGTGCAAGCAGGCGGATGCATTTTGGCGGCAATTTGACCCCTGAACCAGCGAAATTGATCGACATCATTTTCGGGTCGAACGTTAGATCGCCGGTTTCCAGCGTGCGGCTGGTAACTTTGCCGCCATGGCGTTTGTGCATCGCAACCAGACGTGCTTCGACTTCTCTCAGTGCAAACGGTTTGACCAGATAGTCATCGGCCCCGTGTTCGAAACCCTTCAGCTTGTCTTCCAGCGTGTCGCGCGCGGTCAACATCAGTATCGGCGTGTCCAGCTGCGCTTCCTGACGCAGCTTCCGGCACAATGTGATGCCGTCCATACCCGGCAAACCGAGATCAAGTAGAATGCCGTCAAAGCGCTGTGTAATCGCGAGATGCAGGCCGGTGATGCCGTCAGCCGCCGCATCGGGACTATGCCCGCAGACTTCCATAAAATCGTAGAGATTGGTAGCGATCGCTGGATCATCTTCGATTATGAGTATACGCACGGATGAGTGTCCTGCTGAAACATTACAAAATAACGAGGCACTGCGCTGAAATCTGAATTGTTAGAAGTGTCCCATCAGCACTGGTGATATTTACGGCTAATGGCATGGACAGCTTCCGTCATGGTCAAGACGCTTTCTGGTGGCGTGAACTGGGAAATGCCGTGGCCAAGATTAAATACATGACCGCTGCCGTTACCGTAGTCAGCAAGAATTTTTTCCACCTCAGCGGTGATAATCTCCGGTGTAGCAAATAATACTGCCGGATCGAGATTACCTTGCAGTGCAACCTTATGACCGATACGCCGACGCGCCTCAGCAATATCCACGGTCCAGTCGAGTCCTACAGCATCACAACCACTATTGGCAATGCTTTCCAGCCATAGTCCACCACCCTTGGTAAAAACAACAGCGGGGATACGCATGCCATCATGCTCACGTATTATTCCAGCCAGTATCTGTCTCATATAACGCAAGGAAAATTCCTGATAGGCGTTATGCGATAACGCCCCACCCCAAGTATCAAAAATCATCACTGCCTGTGCGCCAGATTCGATCTGCGCATTCAGATAGGCGGTGACCGCTTGGGCATTGATGTTAAGAATATGGTGCAACAGGTCGGGCCGCTTATAAAGCATGGTTTTAATTTTCCGGAAATCGGTACCGCCACAGCCTTCCACCATGTAGCAGGCAAGCGTAAACGGACTGCCAGAAAAACCGATCAGCGGAACCTGGTTATCCAGTGTCTTACGAATCTGTGCCACCGCATCCATCACATAACGTAAATGTACGTTAGGATCTGGCACTGTAAGCGCACGAATTTCCCACTCCTCACGCAAGGGACGCTCGAACTTGGGACCCTCGCCTTCGGCGAAATAAAGCCCCAGTCCCATCGCATCTGGAATGGTAAGGATATCGGAAAACAGTATCGCCGCATCCAGTGGAAATCGTGCCAGTGGCTGCATGGTGACTTCGGTGGCAAAATCGGGGTTCTTACACAGCGAAAGAAAATCACCAGCACGTGCACGAGTCTGGTTATATTCAGAGAGATAGCGCCCAGCCTGACGCATCAACCATACGGGGGTATATTCAGTGGGTTGTCGCAGCAGCGCCCGTATCAGCGTATCGTTTTTTAGTTTTGTCATTCGTAAGCCTATCTCATCGTGGAACTTCAATCTAATATTACCAGCGATTGGCCTCTGCGTACACAGCACATCGTCCAACTGTCAGCCAACACATCATCCACGAGCAGTGCTCCGTAACGACCGATCTTGATACATGCGCTGCCGACTATCCACATTGCCGGAATAGCCGAATTATCTATTGTTTAGAACTATCATTTACTCAGTTTTCATCAATGGCGAATAACCGTTGGTATTCCCGGATTGCGTAACGATCTGTCATGCCAGCGATGTAATCAGCAATGGCCTGATGCCCATCCTGTTGGTACTTGACCTGGTGCTCCGGCGGAAGCAACTGGATATCCGAGCTAAATACATTAAACAGCATTTCGATAGTATGCCGTGCTTTGTTGCTCATGCGCATCACTTGATAATGCCGGTAAAGATGGTCGCGCAAAAATTTTTTCAATTTCTGCTGTTCCTGCCTGATTTCCTCGCTAAAGCCAATCAGCAGCGGGGCTATTCGTACCGCAGACAGTCCTTCTAACCGGGCAACAGTGATGTTGATTGCACTTTGTCTGGTCAAATCCGCCACCAGGGTGTTGATCATGCAGCGCACGGTTTCATGAATCAAACGCCGTCCCCGAATCTTGGGATAGGATTTTCTTACCATCGTCAGATGCCGTGAAAATAGGCCGACTTGCTCCAGTTGTTCCTGGACGATGAGACCGGAGCGCAAACCATCGTCCACATCATGATTGTTGTAGGCAATTTCATCGGCAAGATTGGCGAGCTGCGCTTCTAGTGATGGTCTTTGACTTACGAGGAAGCGCTCACCCACATCCCCAAGTTTCTTGGCATTCCTCTTTGCGCAATGTTTAAGTATACCTTCACGGGTTTCAAAGCATAGATTCAGGCCGTCAAATGCACCATAACGCTCCTCCAGCACATCAACCACGCGCAGGGACTGAAGATTGTGTTCAAACCCGCCGTGATTTTTCATGCAATCGTTCAGCGCATCCTGGCCAGCATGACCGAATGGTGTATGCCCCAAATCATGCGCCAAAGCAATGGCTTCAACCAGATCTTCGTTAAGGTGCAGATTGCGCGCGATGGAACGACCAATTTGTGCCACTTCCAGGCTATGGGTCAAACGGGTACGAAACAGGTCCCCTTCATGATTGACGAAAACCTGGGTCTTGTATTCAAGCCGACGGAATGCGGTGGAATGGATGATGCGATCGCGGTCGCGCTGAAATTCACTGCGCCCGAAAGGTGACTCCTCCTGGATACGGCGGCCGCGGGAGTTTGCCGATGATACTGCGTAATGCGCAAACTCTTGCATTAAGGCCACTTTAAATAATACATTCTACAAGGGTTTCAGTTAGTAGTGCTGCAGGTACCTCGGCATGGATCACTGCCTTACCAATACACTCGAGAAGAATGAAACGTATTTTTCCATTCTCAATTTTTTTGTCCAACCCCATCAGGTGTAGATATTTTTCCGAGCCGAGATTAGGGGCTATGACCGGGAGTCCAGCCTGCAAGTAAATTTTGCGAATGCGTTCAACTTCTTCCGTACTAATCATGTGCATGCGCTGTGACAATTCCGCAGCCAGCACTGTGCCTGCCGCCACCGCTTCACCGTGCAACCACATACCGTAGCCCATACCGTTTTCGATAGCATGAGCAAAGGTATGGCCAAGATTGAGCAGCGCCCGCACACCGCTTTCACGTTCGTCAGCTGCAACAACTTCGGCCTTATTCATGCAACTTCGCCAAATTGCTTCATTCAGCACATCAGGATCGCGCGCCAGAAGACTGCTCATATTCCGTTCCAGCCACTCAAAAAAAGCAGGATCCTGGATCAATCCATACTTGATGATCTCTGCAATGCCGGCACGTAGCTCTCGCTCAGGTAAAGTATCAAGTGTTGTACTGTCCACCAATACCACACGCGGCTGATAAAAAGCACCGATCATGTTCTTGCCGAGCGGATGATTAATGCCAGTCTTGCCGCCTACCGAAGAATCTACCTGCGCCAGCAGCGTGGTTGGAATCTGAATAAACGGCACCCCACGCAGATAAGTTGCGGCGGCGAACCCAGCCAAGTCGCCGATCACTCCGCCACCCAGCGCGATGACCGTAGTGTTACGCTCACAATGATTTGACAGAAGATCATCGAAAATGAGATTCAATGTTTGCCAGTTTTTATGCTCTTCGCCGTCGGGAAGGACAATGGAGACAGACGCTACCCCATGGTCTTCCAGTCCCATGCGCAACCGTTTCAGATAAAGCGGCCCTACTGTGGAGTTGGTAACGATGGCAACCCGCTTCTGCGGCAGATAAGGCAGAATAAGATCGAGTTGATCCAATATACCAGCGCCGATATGTATCGGGTAGCTACGCTCGCTTGATGCAGAGACAAGCTCTACCGTAATAGTTTGCATGAGATATTCGTATGGATTTCGCAGTGTCAATATTGCAGCAGAGCCACCAATATTGGTTCGTTGAAGCTAATCTGTTTTAGTCTCATCTATTCTCAAGCCAGCGCCAGCCAATTGTTGTGCGAGTGAATGGGTCAGTTGACGGGTACTCTGTGTTCCACTCTCGACAATGATATGCGCAGTTTCACAGTAAAGCAGGTTACGTTGCGCATAAAACTCAGCCAACTTAGCATGTGGATTCGGGGTCTGAAGTAGTGGTCGCCCTCTGTCGTGCCGGGTACGCCGCCATAAATCATCAACTGTCGCTTGCAGATAGACTACGGTACCATTGCACCTTAGTAGATCGCGATTCTCTGCACTCAGTACTGCACCCCCCCCTGTTGCAAGTACAATACTCTTGAATTTAACCAACTCCTGTAGCATCTCTGTCTCGCGTTTGCGGAAACCGGCCTCCCCTTCAATTTCAAAAATAACCGGTATGCTGACTCCGGTACGTTTCTGGATTTCACGGTCCGAATCAAAAAATGTTTTATCCAGATAGCTGGCCAAAGACTTACCAATGGTGGTTTTTCCCGCGCCCATCATGCCCACAAGAAAAATATTGCCACCTGCCTCTGCCGCAGCAGGTTTTTGCGTCATTGTCGCCGCCATTGTCACTTTAGCTGAATTCATTCGGGCAATTGTAGCGGAAATACCTGCATCCGCATAAACACAAAAAATTATGCCAGGCGTTCCCTGCGCCAAGGAAATTCTCTATGGTCAGCGCAGATTAAGACTGTCTTTCAATATGCGCGGGGTAACAAAAATCAGTAATTCCGTTTTATTATCCCTTATTGCGTTATTCTTAAAGAGGTTTCCCAGTATCGGAATATTTCCCAATAGTGGCACCCTGTTGGTCAAGGTGCTTTCGTCCCGTTCGAAAATACCACCAATGACTACCGTCCCGCCATTTTCCACCAACACCTGCGTAGTGATCTGCTTGGTGTTAATGATCGGTGGTAACGTGAGACTTGTTTGCGCTCCAATGCTGTCTTGGTTAACGCTCAAGTTCATGATGATATTGTTGTCAGGCGTAATCTGTGGTGTGACTCTGAGGCGTAACGTTGCATCCCTGAAAACCACGCTGGTGGCACCGCTACTGGTCGCCTGCTGGAAGGGTACTCGCGAACCCTGTTCAATAGTAGCTTCAACCTGGTCGGCAGTTACTATCCGCGGGCTGGCAACGACCTTGCCCCTGCCGTCAGTTTCCAGTGCAGATAGCTCCAGGTTGACCAGGGAGCCATTGTTGATCTTGATCAGACTGAGTCCTAGTGTAAATGGCCCACCCAATGCGGCAGCGGCACCTGTAGCACCGAGTGCTGGCATATTGACATTATTAAGCAGGGTCGAACCGCTGGGGGATCCGCCAAGAGCCAAGGCACTGGAACCCGCCTGAGTGCCGGAAATTCCGAGGTTGTTGATGCCGGAACTCTGGACACCGAAGCGGGCACCAAGATTGCGGCTGAATGTATCAATCGCCTCCACGATACGTGCCTCGATCATCACCTGCCTCACGGGTATATCTATTTTTACGAGCAGTCTGCGTAGCTCTTCCAGTTGCGTGGGCGCATCTCTAACAAACAAGGTATTAGTGCGAGCATCCATGGCTACGCTACCACGCTTGGACAACATCTTCTGCACTGGATCGGCCAGCATTGTTCTGATCACATCAGCTTTCTGATAATTCATCTGAAAACTCTCGGTGTAGATCGGTTCCAGATCAGAAATCTGCTGACGGGACTCCAAGTCAAGCTTCTCCTTGGTGGCAATTTCGTCACGTGGCGCAATCAAAATGACGTTACCAACCTGGCGCTGGCCTAATCCTTTGGCCTGAAGCATGATATCCAGTGCCTGATCCCAGGGAACATCTTTCAAGCGTAACGTAAGGTTGCCGGTGACTGTGTCACTGGTGATGATATTGAGTCCGGTAAAATCAGCGATTACCTGCAACACTGCGCGCACGTCTACGTTCTGAAAATTAAGCGACAGCTTGTCACCCTTAAAACCTCCACGACCGGATTTCCCACTCGCAAGTCTGTCGAGATCCTCTGCTACTGGTTTGACTTTAAGGATAAATTTGGTATCTGCCTGATAAGCTGAGTGTTCCCATAACCCCTTGGATTCGATTACCATACGCACGTTTCCCCCATGAGTGAGGGTTTCGATAGTTTGTACTGGCGTGGCAAAATCCACCACGTCCAGTCGCCGCTCCAGGTTACGTGGCAAAGATGCCTTGATAAATTCGACAATGATGTTTTTACCCTGCTGGCGGACATCAATCCCGATACCAGCATCCGACAGATCCACCTGTATTTGCCCTTCTCCATCGGCACCACGGCGAAAATCTACATCCCGTAAACTGAGAGGCTGTAACATGTCTGGCTTGATTTCAGAAAAATGTGCGGCCGGACCAGTCGCCGTAGGCTCGGCGATTATTCTCTGCAGAGTGATTAAAGCGACTTTATCTTCGATTGCAGCGACATAATTCATGGGTCGAGACAAATTCATCACCAAACGAGTACGGCCTCCAACCTCGACAATATTAAGGCTACGCAACCCACCTTCCTCAATTTTCAGGATATTCTTGCCCAGCGCGTTGGAAGTATTGAGGAAATCGAAATAAACCCGTACCAAGTCTGAGCTGCTCAGGGAAATGCCAACGGGAGTAGTAGTCAGGGGCTGATTCATTGTCACCTTGACCACCGTTATACCCTGTGTGGTGGAAACGCTGATATCTTCAATATTGTATTGCGCAGCAGCAACCGGTACCGTGTCAGCCGCGATTGCGGGCGGGAGCGCTGCCAATAACAAGGTGTACCCCAGCCACGCATAACGATTCATAACATTCGGTATGCTCATTTACTTACCTCCTGATCTTCTAGCATTAGGGTGCTGACACGTTCAGCCCAATCACTGTTACTGTCTTGCACGTTTTCTTTGAGTCTAACCTCTGACTCCGAGATCGCAGTTATCAACCCAAAATCCTGGCCTAGATAATCACCCACTTTGACCCGGTGGAGAGTATTGTCCGGTGCTCTGATCAATGCGTAGATCACCTTGTTTTGCTGTAGTGAGCCGACCATTTTCAGACTTTCCAGCGGAAAATTTTCCAAGAACTCTTTGCGGTCCTCGCGTCGCTTGAAATCTGGCTGGAGTCCGCCACCTTCACCTTTCATCAGCCTGATCCTGAGCGGATTGAATGGGTCTGGAATATCAAATGCGTTATAGGAATAGTATTCATAAGGCTTAATCGCAGGTGGAGGAGCTACTTTACCATGCAGGCTTTTTCCGGAATCTCTGATGAATTGATCCAAATCGCTGTAGGTGCCATCGCCACAAGCGGATAACGCTAATGGAATCACCAGCGGCAACAGACGAAACCACTTCATCACTCTTTACCCCCAGCTGCCAGTGTGGCAGCCTTTTTCTGCTTTGCCACCTCCTCCTCATCAAGATAGCGAAACGTTTTGGCTGTGGCATCCAGCACTAGATTTCCTTTGGTACCGAGAGCAATGTTTATATTATTCAACGTTACAATACGCGGCAACTGCGCAATGTCGCTGGCAAATGCACCAATGTCGTGGTAGCTGCCAGTGACACGAATAGTAATAGGCAGTTCGGCATAGAACTCTGTAATAATCTCGCTGGTTGCCGGCCTGAATAATTCAAATTGCAATCCACGCCCCAGCCCCGCCTGATTGATGTCTATCAACAGCGCATCCATTTCTGACTTACTTGGCAACTGCTTCAACAATGTACTGAGAGACTTTTCGATGTCCTGCAATTGCTGTCGCAGGATATCCAGATTAACCACATCCATTTTCTTTGCCAGATAGGTTTTTTTCAGCTCCGTTTCTTCTGTCTTGGCCCGATCCAGAATTTCCCACTGTTCCCGCCAGTCCAGAGCTAAGCCAGCAGCAATGACTGCCATCAATAGCGTAGCGAGAGTACCAGCCTTTATACTTGCAGGCCAGCTTCCTGGATCCCGGGGATTAAGTTGATTTATTTCTTCGAACAGGCTCATGGTAATTTAATCTTTCTTCTTTTCCACAGGCAGCTCTATCCCTGCGGAGAGAATCTCGTCATTGGCATTCTCGGATAAACGGGTAAGCTTTACATGAAGGTTGAACTCGTTGAGGCGAGTGTTATTCACTGTGGCGGCCTTGATTTCAATCAATGACGGCGATTCCAGCCAGGGAGATGACTCCAGATTGCGCATCAGAACTGACACCCGTGAATTGGACTGGGCGTATCCTGCCAAATTAATATCATGGTCGGTTTGCTTGATGCTTCTGAGATAAACTCCGTCGGGGAGCAGTCGTACCAGTTGGTCCAGCAAATGCACCACTTCAACACGGTCATCCTGCAAAATCTCAACCACTTTCTTACGCTCCAGCAGCGTATGGGTTAATACCTTGATTTTCTTGATTTCTTCAATTTGCTTGTCGAGGATAACAATCTGGCCTTTCATATAGTCATTGCGTCCATTCTGGTGCTCAATCTGAGCGACGATCGCAATGTGGACTACACCGACGATTATGAGTCCCAGTATGAATGTCACCCCGGCCAGCACAGCAATTTGCTGCTGTTTTGCCTTACGCTTGAGTTCACGGTGAGGCAGCAGGTTAATACGAATCATGATGGATAAAAACTTCGTAAAGCCAGACCGCAGGCGACCAGAAGCGAAGGAGCATCCGCACTCAGTTGTTTAGGCATAACACCACTGGATAGTTCCATACCGATGAAAGGATTGGCAACCAGGGTACCGACCTGGGTACGAACCGCAATAATCTCATCCAACCCCGGGATGATGGCGCACTCCCCTGCCAGGAGAATATAATTGATAGCGGTAAACTGGGTCGAGGTAAAGAAAAATTGCAGGGCACGATCCACTTCCAGCGCCAGGATTTCGCGAAATGACTGCAATGTTCTTGTCTTATAATTGTTAGCGGGTTCATCGCCAGGCTTAGCGACTTCTACTTCTTCCGGTGAGAGATTGAAATAGCTTTGAATCTCCTGCGCGAGATGGTCGCCACCAAACGGTTGATTGCGCATATAGACCGACTGCCCGTTGTGCAGCACATTGATATTTATGCCGGTGGCACCAATATCGACAAGCGCGACAATCTGATCTTTTCCGCCGCCCGGCAACAGGTTTTCAATCAATGCAAAAGCAGCCTGCGCGGCATACGGCTCGGCATCCATGACCACAGCCTTCAAACCAGCTGCCAGCACCACAGCTACCCGCTCCTCCACTTTTTCCTTGCGTGAGGCGACAATTAGTACCTCCACCTCTTCCAGATTGCCGGGGGCCGGTCCCACTACTTGAAAATCGAGATTTGCCTCATCCAGCGCGAAGGGGATATATCTGTTAGCCTCGGTTTCGACCTGAAAAACCAAATCGTCTTCCTTTTGTCCTGCTGGAACGGTGATTTTCTTAGTAATCACCGCTGCCGCCGGTAACGCCAAGGCAACTGTCTTAAGCCGTGTCTCCATACGTTTCCAGCAACATCGAAGGCTCTCGCTTACCGCTTCCAGATTAACTACATTACCATCCAGCATGGCGTCTTTGGGTAGGGGCTCAATCGCATAATGCTCAACCCGATAAACATTACTGTTCTTCCCTACCATGGAAAGCTCAACCATCTTCACCGAAGACGAACCGATATCTACGCCTATCAGTGTTGGTAGCTTTGGCTGATGAAAGACAAAATTTATGTTGAACTTCCCGTTTAGCATTAGCTAGTTAGAAAAAATATCTATAAAGTAGATTAGTCTGAATTATTCGCAAAGAGAGAAAAGAGCACTGTAATAATTTGATGTAACACGACTCATAAAGAAACTCCTACGTAAAACAGGTACAGGATTCTGTCCATCTCACATGCCATTTCAGAACGGCTACGTTTTTTAGCGGCTGTAAGCTTCACGGTCTGGGCCGATTTCAATGGAAAGCTTTCTTCCAGCCACAGGCTGCTGCTGCGAAGTGGGTTGCCAAATTGGGCTGACCACAGGCATTATCAGGGCCTCATCCGTGGGCCTGTATGAAGAATTTACTATGCGGCAGCTCCTGGCCAACTTAATGCGCTTACAATTGCATGCTGCAGCCTGTTGGTTTGCATCAGCAGTTGCGTGCAGGGGTACCAACATACCGAACTCTTAACCGCACCGCCCGCCTCGGCCATCTTGAAACTATTCAAAATCGCCGTGCAGGTCAAACAGTACAAAGATCGCCCCATCCTTCATCTGCCTTACCGCGTGTGCGGCAAAATACCTGCTTCTTAACCGTTCAACTCAAACTAATCTCATCCGGAGTAACTGACGTATTGCCAAAACTGACGCTTGCGATGGAAATCAATACAAAGTTATGCTCAGAACGATTTATGACACATTCAAATTAAATATCCTTGGCGACTATAGCGCATGTAGCGTATTTTTACCAACCATCCCGCTTATAATGTCATATGTCTATATGACATTATAAGCATAGGCTGTTTTCGGAAAGATTGAGCATATATCCATTATAATTCAATGATATTTATTTTTACCCTCCACTTCGAAGTTCCTTTTTTATGAAAGCACGTTGGTGGCTTTATCCAATCGCGGCTTTGCTGGGGTTGAGTCTGCTCGGTACCCTGCTGGTTGGATTTGCGGTATTGGTCACCCTCCCCACACTACCATCGCTTGAAGCTCTGACCGATTACCGTCCGAAAATTCCGTTACGGATTTATAGTGCAGAAGGTTTGCTAATGGGGGAATTCGGCGAGGAGCGCCGCGCTGTAGTGAAAATTAGCGAGGTACCGGAGCGCCTTAAACAGGCAATTCTGGCGGCAGAAGATGACCGCTTTTATCAGCATGGAGGGGTGGATTACTCTGGCGTACTACGCGCGGCTTATTCCAATTTCACCTCCGGCGGCATTCGTCAGGGTGCCAGCACCATCACCATGCAGGTAGCGCGGAATTTTTTCCTGACCAAGGAAAAAACTCTGGCACGAAAATTTAGCGAAGCTTTGCTTGCATTCAAGATTGAACATAGCTTGAGCAAAGATGAAATCCTCGAACTCTATATCAACCAGATCTATCTCGGTCAGCGCGCCTATGGTTTCGCTTCCGCAGCACAGGTCTACTTCGGCAAAACTCTGGCCAATATCACTCTGGCTGAAGCTGCCATGCTGGCAGGCCTACCCAAAGCGCCCTCGCACTATAACCCGATAACCAATCCCAAACGCGCCAAGACGCGACAACTCTACGTGCTAAGACGTATGAATGAACTTGGTCACATCTCCAGCCTGGAACTCAAGGAAACGGGGGAGCAGTCATTACGAATCAAACGAAAACCACAAGAATTCGCAATGCGGGCCGATTATATATCTGAGATGGCGCGCCAAGCGGTCTATGACCGTTATCAGGAAGAAACCTACACCAAAGGTTTCAAAGTCTATACAACCGTGAGGAAACTGGATCAGCAAGCGGCTTATCAGGCTCTGCGCCAAGGCGTAACGGATTATGACAGACGTCACGGCTATCGCGGCCCCGAAGCATCTGTTAATTTTCCAAAAAATAGCACATCTCAGGAAGAGATGCTGGAAGATGCGCTACAGAATGCAGTCGACAGCGATGATATTTATGCCGCCGTGGTGTTGACCGCCAACTCCAAATCCGTACATGCTTACCGGCGAGGGGGGGAGAACATCGAGATCACCGGAGATGGTCTTAAATTTGCGCATAAATTCCTCACCGACACAGTAGCATCCGGTCGGCAGCGTATTCGCCCCGGGGCATTGATCCGTGTACAGAAAAATGAAAAAGGGATATGGCAAATTGTGCAACTCCCTCAAGTTGAAGCTTCGCTGGTTTCAATCGATCCGCAAGATGGGGCCATTCGCGCGCTGGTAGGTGGATTTGATTTCAACCGTAATCAGTTCAACCATGTCACGCAGGCTTGGCGTCAACCAGGTTCCAGTCTGAAGCCTTTCATCTATTCAGCTGCGCTGGAAAAGGGTTTTACTCCGGCAACTGTCATTAACGATGCGCCAATTTCCTTTAGCGCTGCTGAAACGGGCAGCAAACTGTGGGAACCGAGGAATTTCGATGGCAAGTATGAGGGGCCATTACGCATGCGTGAAGCGCTTGCCAAATCCAAGAATATGGTGTCAATCCGTATCCTCCAGGCTATTGGCATCCACTATGCTCAGGATTATATCTCCCGTTTTGGTTTTGACCCCAGTCTGCACCCACCTTATATGACTATGGCATTGGGTGCGGGGTCGGTGACGCCAATGCAGATGGCAGTGGGTTACTCGACGTTCACCAATGGTGGCTTCCGTGTCTCACCCTATTTCATCGAGCGTATCGAGGATGAAAAAGGCAATATACTTGAACAGGCACAACCAGCACGGGCGACAAAAAATGCCGAGCTAGTCATAGACCCGCGTAATGCTTTTCTTATGACCAACATGATGCAGGATGTAGTGGAGCGAGGCACTGCGACCAGAGCAAAGCAGCTCAGTCGTACTGATCTGGCGGGAAAAACCGGTACTACCAATGATCATATCGACGCTTGGTTTTGTGGTTACCAAGCCGATCTGGTCGCAGTAGTCTGGATCGGTTTCGACAATCCCAGATCATTGGGTGATAACGAAACCGGGGGTCGAGCTGCTTTACCTATATGGATGAATTATATGGGTAAAGTATTGCACAATATCCCCATGGCTATCTATACACCGCCAAGAGGCGTTACGATGGCCAGAATCAATCCGGCAACCGGCCTGAGAGAATCGCATGGCACAATGGAAGAGTACTTCCTTCAGGAACAACTGCCACCGGAAGCTGGCCGTGATGATGATGTCGCCAAACCGTCAGGAGGTATACCGGATCGGTTGTTTTAGCCATAGCAAACAGATCACCATGGGCATCTCTAAAAATTCAGATTTCATCGCAATAATTAGAGCTTTGAATTTTTACAGCTACCCTCTATTTCTCCTGCTTTAGCCAGCCCGCCGCTTCCAGTGCATAATAAGTCAGAATACCATCTGCCCCGGCGCGCTTGAAAGCCAGCAACGATTCAAGTACGCAGGCTCTCTCGTCGAGCCAGCCATTTTGTGCGGCAGCCTTGAGCATGGCGTATTCACCACTGACCTGGTAGACAAACGTGGGGGCACCGAACTCGCTCTTCACCCGGCGCACTATGTCGAGATAAGGCATGCCGGGCTTTATCATCACCATGTCAGCACCTTCCTCCAAGTCCAATCCAACTTCCCATAGCGCTTCATCTGAGTTAGCCGGATCCATCTGGTAAGTATATTTATTCCCCGCCCCCAGATTACCAGCAGAGCCAACCGCATCGCGAAATGGGCCATAAAAACTAGAAGCGTATTTCGCTGAATAAGCAAGAATGCTGGTGTGAATGAATTTCTTGCTGTCAAGCGCAGCACGTATCGCGGCAATACGTCCGTCCATCATGTCAGATGGCGCGACCACATCGGCACCAGCCTGTGCATGAACCAGTGCTTGCTGTGCCAACATCACCACTGTTTCATCATTCATCACGTAACCACTGGCATCAATCAACCCGTCCTGGCCGTGGCTGGTATAGGGGTCAAGAGCGATGTCGGTGATAATGCCTAGCTCAGGAAAACGTTTCTTCAGCTTGCCCACTGCCTGCGGCACGAGTCCCTCGGGGTTGATAGCTTCAGTGGCAGTAAGGCTTTTCAGGCTGGACTCAATCACCGGGAAAAGTGCCAATGCCGGTATACCAAGTTGCAGGCATTTTTCCGCTTGATACATTAAAATATCAATGCTTTGCCGCACCACTCCCGGCATTGAGGTGACTGTTTCTTCACGTTTTTTTCCATCCAACACAAACACTGGGTAAATTAGATCGTCTACATGCAAATAGTTTTCCCGCACAAGGCGGCGGGAAAACTCGTCGCGACGTAAGCGCCGCATTCTTTTCTGTGGAAACTGACTGAAGATTGACATCACTTGCCTATGATAAAAAATAAAATTTAACAAAAAATTAAAATTTGGGGAACTTGTTCCGGGATTCTATCTCTCATGGTTAGACGCTGTTTGATTGTCTCCCGCTTTCCCTCCCTTAGCGGGGCCTTAATACTTGTTAAGGCAGTTTGCCCCCGGTTTTATTCCCCTTTAACCGGGGGCTTTTTATTTCAGTCTTTGATGTCGGATTGGGTTCCTGAGTCAAAGTTGTATTCAATTCAAGCCAACCTCCAAGCACAGCAGAAGCCTCTTCGACACCTTCTTTTGCCATACTGGAAAACAGTTGTGCGCTGCACTGTGGATAGCTTTCCCGTAAAAAATCCTGTACGTCCGCAAGTGTTTTTCTACCCTGCTGCCGAGTGAGCTTATCTGCCTTAGTAAGTATCACATGCACCGATTTTCCAGTTGGCGCGAACCAGTTTAGCATTCGCCGATCAAGCGGGGTTAAAGGATGACGCACGTCCATGATAAGTACCATGCCGTGAAGCGGCTCACGGGTTTGCAGATAGGTGCTGAGCAGATGTTCCCAATGCAGGCGAATTTCCAGCGGCACCTTGGCGTAACCGTAACCAGGAAGGTCAACCAGAAAACGATCATTTCCCAGTTGAAAAAAATTGATATGCTGAGTACGGCCTGGTGTTTTGCTGACGAAGGCGAGACGGCCACGATTAGCAAGAGTGTTGATAACACTTGATTTTCCTGCATTAGAACGTCCGGCAAAAGCGATTTCCACTCCTCCCGGTAGCGGTAAATCCCGCAGGTGGTTGACCGTGGTGTAAAAAGTCGCGTGCTGAAAAAGAGACATGAATTTCCGAATTAGACGTAGTGGAACTGGAAAATTAATTGTTAGCTGTGTGGAAAGTATTTTCTGATTTTGACTTACGGTAACGCCCTTGTGGTTTCTTCCGCAATAGCTACCAAACCTTCCAGCACCAGATTATCTGCCATTCTAGCGGGAATATTAAGCCGCGCCAGCAACAGCGGTGCCGTACCGCCGCTAACGATGCAGTCAGGTACGTGACCCAAGGTGGCGGTGAGCTGCATAGCCATGCGTTCCACTGCGCCGGCCATCGCTTGCACCGCACCACTGTAGATAGCATCAGCGGTGCTATCCGGATAATCACAAAATTCTCCTTTTTCAAGTTTCAACGATGCAGTGTTTGTCGTCAACGTTTTCTGCGTCAATTCAAGACCGGGAACGATGATACCGCCAAGAAATTCGCCTGTATCGGACAGCGCATCCACTGTCATGGCGGTACCGGCACTCACCACCAGGCATCCCTGTCGTTGCAACCTCCATGCCGCAACCAGCGCCGCCCAGCGATCGCTGCCGAGCTGCACCGGATCGGCATAGTAGTTGCGTACCCCGCACTGATATGCGCTGGCAACCGCCCATTGCGGCTCCGTTTCCCAACGGGAAAAAAATAATCCGGATAATTCCGTCTTCGTTTGCATGCCCGCCACGTTGGAAACCATAATACATGACGGTTCTGGCAGATCTTGCCATTCCCGCTCCAGCGCCGCTCTGCTGCTTTGCGCCACCACCCCCTGTTTTAGCCAGCCGCACCCATCATGCAACCCCCACTTGATACGGGTGTTGCCGGAGTCAACAGCCAGCAAATAGGTCATATCATGCCACCCTGCGTAGCGTGATTTCACCACCGCTGTAACTACGATCACCTGCCGGAGTTTGCAATAGCAGCAAACCATCCATCCCCACGCCATGCACTACACCTTCCTGGCTTGAGCCATCGGGCAGGTGCAAAGTAACGCATTTATTCTCGAAACCGTGATAATGCACCCACTCATCTCTAAAAGGTGCAAAACCTTGGCATTCAAACTCTCTCAGCACCGTCACCAATTCGATCAGCAGTGCAGCCAGCAGCTTGTTACGGTCAGGTATTTCACCAGTAATGGAAAACAAGTCTGTCGCGCCCTGATTTATATGAGCTCTTATGCAGTCCGACTGCTTCAAGTTCATCCCAATACCAATTACAGCAACAGTGGGGCCAAGCATATCTCCTTGCAATTCTATCAGGATGCCCGCCAGTTTGCGGTAGTGGAACAATACATCGTTAGGCCATTTAAGCACCGCACCTCTGATCCCGGATGATTGCAGCACACGTATGATGGCTACCCCCACTGCCAGGCTCAAACCCGACAAGAGGTTTGCACCCTGCTGAAAACGCCACAGCAGAGAAAAAGTAAGACCATCGCCCAGACCAGAGTGCCATTTCCGTCCGCGCCGCCCGCGTCCGCCAGTTTGCAGTTCAGTCACCACAACATGTACGGTGCCGCTACCAGAACTCATTTCCATTGCAGCCTTTTGCAACAACAAGCTGTTAGTTGATTCGACCGTATCCAAAATTTCGAGACGAAAAATTTTTGTTTCCTTGTCGAGGTGCTTCAGGATCATCTCCCGTTCCAGCCATTGCACCGGATCAGGCAGGCGATAACCACGGCCATGAATCTTATGCACCACCAACCCCACTTCATCCAAACCACGCAACGCATTGGACACACTGGCACGCGACACACCAAGATTTCTGGCGATGGTCACACCGGAATGGAATTCGCCATCATTCAGCAAACGGAGAACGGAGAAAGTGAGGGGCTTCACAGTGAATTATCGGCAAGTGTCGAAATTATGAGGGCAACTATTCCAATATAGACTCTTATTCGCACTGAATCTGAATGGTTGGTTATTATATAATGTGCTCTGCCATGCATGGCGAATTACCTCACGAGAAACCAACTTGAAAGATACACCTGTAATCACGCAGCCCATCGCCCCAATTGCGCCTGTTACCAATTTCATTCGCAACATCATCGACGAGGATAATCGCACCGGTAAATGGGGCGGGCGCGTTGAAACCCGGTTTCCGCCTGAGCCAAACGGCTACTTGCACATCGGCCATGCCAAAAGCATCTGCCTCAATTTCGGTCTTGCTCATGATTACGGTGGCGTATGCCATCTACGTTTTGACGACACCAATCCGGAAAAAGAAGAACAGGAATACGTCGATGCGATACTTGAATCAGTTAAATGGCTCGGCTTCGACTGGGGGCAGAGCCTTCATTATGCTTCCGACTATTTTGATAAATTATTTGCATTTGCTGAATACCTTATCAACCGGGGTCAGGCGTATGTGGACAGTCTCACCGCTGAGGAAATCCGCGCGCTACGCGGCACCCTGACCGAAGCTGGCGAGAATAGTTCGTACCGTGAACGCAGCATTGCAGAAAATCTGGACCTGTTTCGCCGCATGAAGACGGGAGAGTTCGCTGATGGCACACACGTGCTGCGCGCCAAAATCGACATGTCTTCTCCCAATATTAACTTGCGTGATCCGATCATCTACCGCATTCGCCGAGCTCATCATCACCGCACTGGTGACAAATGGTGTATCTACCCGATGTACGATTACACCCACTGCATTTCCGATGCGCTGGAAAACATTACCCACTCCATTTGTACGCTGGAATTTGAGGATCATCGCCCACTTTACGATTGGGTGCTGAATCAACTGCAGGATGTGGTTCCCTGCCATCCACAGCAAATCGAGTTTGCCCGATTGAATCTCACCTACACAGTGACGAGCAAACGCAAGCTGATGGAGTTGGTGGAGGGTGGCTTCGTGGATGACTGGGATGATCCGCGCATGAGCACTCTGGTGGGAGTACGCCGCCGTGGCTATACACCCGAGTCTATCCGCCTGTTCGCCGAGCGCATCGGGGTTAGCAAAGCCGATTCATGGATAGACATGAGCGTAATGGAAGACTGTTTGCGCCAGGATCTGAACGAACGCGCCCCGCGCCGCATTGCCGTATTGAAGCCGCTGAAACTCATCATCGATAATTACCCGGAAGATGACGAGGAAGAATGTTTCGCTCCTAATCATCCGCAAAAACCTGAATGGGGAAAGCGTGTCGTACTGCTATCAAAAGTCATCTACATCGAACGCGATGATTTCATGGAAACACCTGCCAAAGGTTACTTCCGTCTTTCACCGGGAGCGGAAGTCCGCTTGCGGTATGCCTACATTGTGAAGTGCGTTAATGTAATGAAAAATGCTAACGGTGAGATCGAGGAAATTCACTGCACTTATGACCCGGACACTAAAAGCGGCACTGCAGGCTCGGAAACACGTAAGGTCAAGGGCAATATCCACTGGCTCTCGGCCAGACATGCGCACTTGGGCGAGGTGCGACTATTCGATCGGTTGTTTGCCGACCCCCATCCCGATGCGGGTGGCAAGGACTACAAGACGTTCCTCAATCCGCACTCGAAGGAAGTCATTGCTGCTTATCTGGAGCCTGTGCTCAGTGAAGTCCAGCCGGAGGAATTTTTCCAGTTTGAGCGCCATGGTTATTTTATCGCCGACCGTGTGGATGCAACACCGGGCAGGCCCGTGTTCAATCGTACAGTGACATTGCGTGACTCGTGGGGGAAAAGTGCTTAGGGAAACACCGATTAAATGAGTTTTTAGCCATGGATGCAAGTTTGAATGAGCTCTCAGATTTAATTTATGCGAGCAAGCCATTTGTTCTTAATCAACCGTGCCGCTTGGCTCGGTTTTTTTCCTTTCCATCTATTTTCGGGGGCC
>CAMDAX010000002.1 GCA_945888885.1 Nitrosovibrio sp. Nv4
GGAAATTATTTATGAAAGTATCGAATATCCACGCACTGCGCGGCCCCAATTTATGGAGCCAGCACACGGCTATAGAAGCTATCGTTTCCTGCAGCGTTGCCGAGTACCCCATCGACAAACTGCCGAGATTCATCACCCGGTTACGTGAGCACTTCCCGGAAGCCGCCTTGCTCCAGCCAGCCAGGCATTATGAAACCATGACCATGGCTCATATCCTCGAATTCGCTGCACTCGGCCTGCAAATGCGTGCTGGATGCCCTGTCAGCTTCAGCCACACCGTACAAACGTTGGAAACCGGCACCTATCGAGTCGTTGTTGAATACAGCGAAGAAGCGGTTGGTCGGCTCGCTTTTGAGCTCTCACAAACTTTGTGCCATTGTCTAATTGACGATACTCCTTTTGATCTGGCCGATGCGCTACACCGTCTGCGCGAACTTGATGAGGACGTGCGCCTTGGACCAAGCACTGGTGCCATCGTCCACGCTGCTGTAGCACGTGGCATTCCTTTCCGCCGCTTGACTGAAGGTAGTATGGTGCAGTTTGGGTGGGGCAGCCGGCAGCGCCGCATCCAAGCCAGCGAAACCGATCTGACCAGCGCCGTCGCCGAATCCATTGCGCAGGATAAGGAATTGACCAAGATGCTGCTGCATGCTGCTGGCATTCCGGTTCCGTTGGGCCGTCCAGTATTAAATGCTGCAGATGCCTGGGCGGCCGCCTGTGAAATTGGTGGACCGGTCGTCATAAAACCCCAGGATGGCAACCAGGGTAAGGGAGTCGCGGTAAATCTCGTAAACCGTGAGCAAGTAGAGGCTGCCTACGCAGTAGCGGTTGAAATCAGCGGCGAAGTTCTGGTTGAGCGTTACATCTCCGGTCATGACTACCGCATGCTGGTAATTGGCAGCAAGCTGGTTGCTGCTGCGCGGCGAGAACCGCCTCAAGTAGTCGGTGATGGCGTACACAGTATTCGGCAACTGGTAGAACAGGTCAATAGTGATCCGCGCCGTGGCAAAGGTCACGTTGCCTCGCTGACTAAAATAAATTTTGATGAAATTACTCTCGCTCACCTTGCAATCCAGAATCTTACGACCGAATCCATCCCGGTCAAAGGTACACGCATCATCCTGCGCAATAACGCCAATCTTTCCACTGGTGGTACGGCTGTCGATGTGACAGATGAAGTTCATCCCGAGCTTGCTGAACGCGTGGTGGCCGCTGCGCAAATGATTGGTCTCGATATCTGCGGAGTTGACGTTATCTGCAACACTGTGCGGGATCCGCTGGAACAACAAAGCGGCGGCATCATTGAGGTAAATGCTGCACCAGGTCTGCGCATGCACCTGCAGCCTTCATCCGGCAAAGAACGTGCGGTTGGCGAGGCAGTCATCGCCAATATGTTTGCCGACGGTGAGGATGGGCGCATTCCTGTTGTTGCAGTAACCGGCACGAACGGCAAGACCACCACCGTTCGTCTGATTGCCAATATCCTCGGCTGTCAAGGCTTGCGTGTCGGCATGACAAATACTGACGGCGTCTACATTGAAGAGCAACGCATCGACACCGGCGATTGCAGCGGCCCGAAGAGTGCGAGAAATGTCCTCCTCCATCCCGATGTCGATGCCGCTGTATTTGAGACGGCACGCGGTGGCATGCTGCGCGAAGGACTGGGTTTCGACCTCTGCCATGTTGCAGTAGTCACCAACATCGGCATGGGCGATCACCTCGGTCTCGCACACATCAATACGGCAGAGGATCTGGCCGTTGTCAAACGTGTCATCGTACAAAACATCGTACCCGATACTGGTGTTGCCGTGCTCAACGCCGCTGATCCGTTGGTAGCCAGCATGGCTGATAGCTGCCCTGGCTCAGTTACTTTCTTTGCCCTCGACCGCAACCATCCGATAATAGCCAGGCACCATGCACAACGTAAACGCGTCATCTATCTTGATGGCGACTCGATAGCTGCCGTGGGGGCAACTGGAGTTGAATACCGGATCCCGCTGAGCGAAATCCCGATCACGCAGAATGGCACCATAGATTTCCAGATTGAGAATGCCATGGCAGCTATCGGAGCTGGCTGGGCGCTTGGTCTTGATTGGGCGGTCATTTGTGCGGGTTTGACCAGCTTTGTCAGTGATGTGCAAACTGCGCCAGGCCGTTTTAATCTTTTCAGCCATCGTGGCGCTACACTGATCGCTGACTACGGCCACAATGCGGATGCGATTCGGGCACTTGTATGTGCCATCGATAATATGCCAGCCAAACGGCGCTCGGTAGTCATCAGTGGTGCCGGTGATAGACGCGACGAAGACATCCGTCAGCAGACCAAGATCCTTGGTGACGCTTTCGATGAAGTCGTGCTTTATCAGGATCAGTGCCAGCGTGGCCGTGCCGATGGAGAGGTGCTTGGCCTACTGCGGCAGGGATTGGAGAATGCTAAACGCACCCGTGTGGTCAAGGAAATACGGGGGGAGTTTGTCGCCATTGATGCTGCTTTCGCCAACCTCAAAGCTGGCGAGCTATGCCTTATTCTCATCGACCAGGTCGAGGAAGCACTCAGACATATCAGCAGACGGGTAATCGCAGGCTAATTTCAATTCCATTTCATTAGCGGCACTTTGTTGATATCCTCACTCGTACCTTGCCGTACTATTCACCCCGAAGAAAATCTCCTTGGGGGGCGTACTGTCTGCGGCGCTCATTCGTCATCGCCTTATTTTACTTTCGAACTGGAATTGGAATAAGATCTCGACAACATGCGTACTGATGTTTCGAGAATGCCCTTGGTGGATGCACTTAAGGCCACTGCCTGTCTGTTGATTGTGTCGCATCATCTATCAATCTACGGCCCCATGTCGGATTTGGCATACCCACTAATTCCTGGCCTGATCGATTGGCTTCGTGAGTACGGAAGAATCGCAGTGCAGGTTTTTTTTGTTGTAGCAGGTTTTCTTTTGGCAGGAAAACTTGCCCCGCACGGGGTGCCACTCGTCACCGACCCGATTCAGGCTATCAAACAACGCTATGTTCGATTGGTCATCCCGTATCTCGCCGCCTTGACCCTAGCAATCGGATGTGCGGCACTGGCAAGGTACTGGATGACTCACGATTCCATCCCCGCCGCACCTAACCTCCCCCAACTGCTCGCTCATATATTTCTGCTGCAAGATCTGCTTGATCAGGATGCCCTGTCAGCAGGCGTCTGGTACGTGGCTATCGATTTTCAGTTATTCACCCTTGCGGTGACCATACTCTGGCTATCCAGAAAAATTGAATGTCGTTATCCACACCTGAAATTGACTGGCCTGGTTTTAATTGCAGGCTTAACCATGGTCTCGCTATTTACGTTCAACCGGAATGATTTCTGGGACGAAACTGCTTTCTACTTTTTTGGCTCATATGGCCTTGGGATTCTGGTCTATTGGGCTTCGAACCGGCAACAACATATTGTCTGGCTCGCATTACTAGGCACGCTGGTAGTAGCGGCCTTGCTGGTAGACTTTCGTTCTCGGATAGCGGTTGCAGGTATCGTAATGCTGGCGCTGGGATTCGCCAGGCAATATGGAGTCTTGGGAAGTTGGCCCGTGCCAAATTTCCTGACCTATCTTGGGCGCATTTCTTATTCCATATTCCTTGTGCACTTTCCGTTGTGTCTGGTTGTCAACGCGACTTTCTTCCGCTTCTTCCCACATCAACCGGTCATCAGCATATTCGGGCTGATCCTGGCCTTAGGTATTAGCATTCTTGGTGGCGCCTTACTCTTCAAATGGATCGAAAGCCGTCCACTTACGAATAAGATGCAGCTGTTGCTACCGGCAGGGTTTATGACAAGTGGCTTACTCGTAGCGTTGGGAAGTGGTTAATGGGCACCTCTAAAATTCAAAATTCCAAACAAGATTTTTAGAGGTGCCCCAATGAATCATCCTCCTGTGCGAACTTCTATTTCCCGTTCAAAGTAGTCAACAGCAACAGCTCGTTGAGTCTTTTGACGAATCCAGCCGGATCATCAAGCTGACCACCTTCAGCCAGCAGTGCCTGGTCAAACAGGATACGACTCCAGTCTGCAAATCGTGTCTCCTCGTATTTCAAGCGCTGCACCATCGGATGGTGCGGGTTAATTTCGAGGATGGGCCTGGCCTGGCTCACCTTCTGTCCGGCTGACTTGAGCATGCGTTCCAGATTGCCGCCCATATCGTAGCTATCTGCCACCAGACAGGCCGGGGATTCAGTCAAGCGCAAGGTGATACGCACATCCTTCACCTGCTCACCCAGAACATTCTTTATTTTTTCGATGAGCTCTTTGTATTCGTCTGCTTCCTTTTCCTGCTCTTTCTTCTCCGCCTCATCTTCCAGTTTACCCAGATCAAGGCTGCCTTTGGCTATCGATTGGAGTGACTTGCCCTCAAACTCTCTCAGGTTCGACACCAGCCATTCGTCCACACGCTCGGATAGCAGCAATACTTCGATACCTTTCTTGCGAAAAATCTCCAGATGCGGGCTACTTCTAGCAGCCTTGAGGCTGTCGGCAGTAGCATAGTAAATTTTCTCCTGCCCTTCTTTCATACGCCCGATATAATCGCTCAATGACACCGCTTGCTCGTCGTCATCGGCATGGGTAGAAACAAAACGCAGCAGCTTGGCAATACGTTCGCGGTTGGCGTGGTCTTCCCCCACACCCTCTTTCAGAACCTGGCCAAATTCCTTCCAGAAGGTTTTGAATTTTTCCCTGTTGCTATCTAGTTCACTCTGAGCAAGGTCTTCGATCAACCCCAACACCTTCTTTACTGCACCGGCGCGGATTGCTTCGATATCTTTCGATTCCTGCAAAATTTCGCGTGAAACATTCAGCGGCAAATCGTTGGAATCGATTACCCCGCGCACGAAACGCAAATAATTCGGTAGCAACTGCTCCGCATCGTCCATGATGAACACCCGCCGTACATACAACTTGATGCCGTGGCGGTGCTCGCGATCAAACATGTCAAACGGTGCGTGCGATGGAATATAGAGCAGTTGGGTGTATTCCTGCTTGCCTTCCACCTTGGCGTGCACATAGGCCAGCGATGGCTCAAAATCATGTGCCACATGTTTGTAGAATTCCTCGTACTGCTCCGGAGTGATCTCGCTCTTGGGACGCGCCCACAATGCACTTGCCTGATTAACGGTTTCATCTTCATCAGTGATGGTATTTTCGTTCTTCTCCTTGGACCACTCCTCCTTTTTCATCACAATCGGCAAAGTAATATGGTCGGAATACTTGCGAATGATGGTACGCAGCCGCCAGCCATCGAGCAAATCCTCCTCTCCTTCGCGCAGATGTAGAATGACTTCGGTACCGCGATCTGTTTTCTCCACTGTCTCCAGCGTATAATCACCCTCACCCGCAGATTCCCAGCGCACACCATGTTCTGCGGTCAAACCGGCGCGGCGCGTAATAAGCGTCACTTTGTCAGCGACGATGAATACTGAGTAAAAGCCGACACCGAACTGGCCGATCAAATTTGCATCTTTGGCCTGATCGCCGGTTAGTGAGCTGAAGAATTCGCGCGTACCGGATTTGGCGATGGTACCGATATGCTCAATTACTTCCTGCCGCGACATGCCGATGCCATTGTCAGCGATAGTCAGGGTATGGGCAGCAGCATCATAGCTGACACGGATTCCAAGATCGGGATCGGTTTCGTATAAAGCACTATCAGCCAGTCCCTCGAAGCGCAGCTTATCGGCTGCGTCCGATGCGTTGGAGATCAATTCGCGCAGAAAAATTTCCTTGTTGCTATACAAGGAATGAATCATCAACTTGAGCAGTTGTTTGACTTCGGTCTGAAAACTCAGGTGTTCTTTGGTGGCAGCGGCTTGCATGGTTATCTCCTTGGAATAATGCAGTAGGATTATGAGGGCAAATTGAAATATTTCAAGCTGCCTATATATAGAATTCACATTTAAGTTCTACCAATCATGAAAATTTTCAATCGTTTTGCAATTATTCTTATGCTCTATTGTGCCTTGCCCGCCACTGCACAAAATCTCGCCCTGCCTCTGGATAAAATCAAATTGCCAGCGGGGTTTATGATCAGTCTGTGGGCGGAAGCACCCAATGCACGTGGTCTGACACTGGGAACGAATGGCACAGTATTCGCCGGATCCATGACTGAGGGCAAGGTTTATGCTATTACCGAAAAAGATGGCGTGCGTCAGGTCAGAGTCATCGCCAGGGGACTCCATCTACCAGTAGGTGTAGCCTTTCGTGATAAAGCGCTGTATGTCTCTGCGGTTAACCGCATCCTGCGCTTTGATGACATTGAGGAAAAACTTGATCAGCCCGGAAAACCCGTGGTGGTAACTGAAATTTTTCCAAAAGAAAAACAGCAACATGGCGGAAGATCCATCGCCTTTGGCCCAGATGGCCTGCTATATGTGTCAGTGGGCGCACCATGCAATAGCTGCGAGGCCGATCCGATGAGCTTTGCGCTGATTGCACGGATTCAACCCGATGGCAGCGGCTACAAAGTTTATGCACAAGGCGCAAGAAATTCAGCCGGTTTTGACTGGCATCCTAAAACGAAGGAATTGTGGTTTACCGATACCGGACACGACTGGCTGGGCGACAACACTCCACCCGATGAACTCAATCTCGCACCCGGAAAAGGCATGCATTTTGGCTTTCCCTATTGTTATGCCGACGATGTTCTCGACCCCAAATTTGGAGCCAAGCGTAACTGCGGCAAGCTCACTGCCCCAGCAGCCAAATTTGATCCACATGCTGCGCCACTGGGAGTACGCTTCTACACCGGTAAAATGTTCCCGGAGGAATACCACAACCAGATCTTCGTGGCCGAGCATGGCTCGTGGAATCGCCGTGAAAAAAACGGTTACCAGCTCAAGCTGATACGGATAAAAAACAACAAAGTAGTAAAGCAGGAAGTGTTTGCCAAAGGCTGGTTGCAGGCAGAAGACGCATGGGGAAAGCCGGTCGATATGCTGGTGATGCCTGACGGTGCACTGCTGGTTTCAGATGATTATGCCGGTGCAATTTATCGCATCAGCTATAAAAAACCTTAAGGAAGCAACGATTTACTCAGTCCGTTCGGGCTGAGTATGATATTCGTCCGCAGGCCGAAAGGCGTTGGCAAGAAACAGGGCAGCCCCAGCCCCGCTCGTCCTGAGCCTGTCGAAGGATGTTTCCGTGCTGTTCGGTCCAATTTTGGATGGCGTTTCGCAGCGCTACAAAATCGTAACTTATTGATTTTATGATAATGAAAAAGCTGTTTCTTGAGAGCCCTTCGATAAACTCAGGAGAGCCAAAGCGGATGGCTGATCTTTCTCAAAATAGCCTCCTATGCCCCGTTTCGGCGAGCTTTTATTTATATTTATTGAAATACCATGTTTGAGTTATGCTGGTGACAAAACTTCGCGCAATAAGTAACACTCTGAACGTTAACCTCCTATCCACGGCATCATGCATCACAACATTATCATGACCCATCAACGTTGGATCGCTGCTGCCTGCATGTACTGCCTACTTGGTGCCGGCACTGCAACTGCTGCGCCTATCGATGTTGCGGGGGAAGCCTATAACAAAAGTGCCCACGTACAAGCTATCAAACTATTCAGGCCGTTGGCTGCCCAAGGAAATGCAGATGCGCAAGCCATGCTGGGCATGATGTATCTCAAGGGCGAAGGCACAACCCGGGATTATCCGGAAGCCATAAAGTGGCTCCTCCTGTCTGCTGCACAAGGCAATGCAGGTGCGCGAAATAACCTTGGGGCGATGCATTTCAATGGCGATGGTGTGAACCGGAATTATCCTGAAGCCCTGAAGCTGTTTCGCTTGTCTGCAGAGCAGGGAGATAAATATGGGCAAGTCAGCCTTGCCGCGATGTATCTCAATGGCTACGGCGTAACCAAGGATGTCCAGGAAGCCGTGAAGTGGTACCGCCTGGCTGCGGCACAGGGGGATGTAACTGCCGAGAAAGCCTTGAAACGGTTAAATCAGTAATGAAGAAGGGAGCAGGTTGCTGCACCTGAGTTGAGCTCTAATCAATGGATAGAAAAGTCATGATGCGCATTCCGCCTTAACTTGGTCGCGTGGCCGGGAGCTCCTCGAGAAAGATGCTTTTTCACAGTAATTCACCAGCTCATCCTTATTTTGATACATGGTATTCGTAGGGTCAGCTGGCGATAAATCCATACACTTGGAGAATAATTCTTTCCGCAAACATTGATCTGTTATGGAAGAGGGTTCGCACCCAGCCAGAAGTGCAAAGATCAGAATAGTTCCGAACATCTTCATCATGTGTCTCCAGTGGCTTCGTGGTCATTCAGGGTACACTATCTGTGTAAATCAATGACTCCTATCTGGAAATACAAACTTCCACGATCGACACTGAACGGATGCTCAATGTCTGAATTAGCCGGCGGGCTACTGAAGCTTTGTCACGCTAGTCCGGGTGAATGTAAAGTTAGGCAGGTTAATTCGACCCTAGCCTTGAGATTTCCCCGAACACTAGCGAATTTACCGTACAAAAATGGGAAGTGGATCAGAAAAGACCACGTGGCATGGCGCTTAGGCTATTGCGTGTGGTCGAAAAGCACGGACTTGAAGTGCTCGTGTAGCCATTTCTGTTTACCCGTCATATCCTTGTTAAATTTTGTTAGACTGTTAAAGTAACAGCTTCAGGAGATCGCATCATGTTAACGACCATAGAAGTAACGATTGATAAAACAGGACATTTGCATTGCGTTGAATCCGGACAAACCATCAAGCCCGGACGCGCATTGCTGACTTGGCTGGAACCTGATACCGCGCACGAACCCGCCTTGATGGCCGAGGCTGCACTGGCGCAAGACTGGCTCAATCCTGAGGAGGATGCAGCGTGGGCGCATTTGCAGTCGGGCAAGTAGTCGTACTGCCTTTCCCATTTTCAGACCTCAGCCGAAAAAAACTGCGCCCAGCTTTGTTGTTGGCAGATGCAGGCCGGGGGGATTGGATCGCCTGCCAGATAACCAGCAACCCCTATGCAGATGCCCGCGCAATCACCCTGGCAGAAAGCGAGTTTGCCGAGGGTGGCTTACAGCGCGTGAGTTATCTTCGCCCCGGCAAATTATTCACCTGCCACGAGTCTCTTCCTGTTGATACCGCTGGACTACTCAACGAGGCTGCATTGCAACAAGCTCGAACAGCCGTTATTCAGATGATTCAAGGCTGTTAGGTATGAACTTAATCCGAACCTGGCACTTTTAATTGTAAAATGAACGATATGGCACTGTACAAGAGACTTAATCAAGAATCAATCGAGTCTGACCCCATTGAACCGCCATCGAGTCTGACCCCATCGATCCTTAATGGAGGGTAGTGTGCCTGAGCAAACCTACAAGCGCATTGATCTCGCAAAGGAGCAACTAGAAATAGCCCTTGAGATGTTCCTTCTGCGTCGTAGCTTCATTTCAGCGTTAACCCTTGCCGGTGCCGCTGAAGAGATTTTTGGGCAAGCTCTGATCCAATGCGGTGAGAAGACAACATTACAGAATGAATATCCACTAATCGAACCGGTTGAAAATCTTTTCCGGAAAGAACCGTACAAGTGGAGTGAATTCACTGAAGGAAAGAATCGAGTCCGAAACGCCGCCAAACACATGAAAGATGCGTCGCAGACAATGGTTACTGCCGATATGGAGGATGAAGCCCTTTGGATGATCGTTCGGACTCTCGACAACCACACACGGCTTGGATTCAAACCAACACCACAGATGCACGAATTTGAAGATTGGTTCAATAAAAATGTAGTAGGGCTGAAACATGAGGTATAACATTGCATTTGAGCCGAATGTTATGAGTCGACATACCTTTTCCTGCTGTGCTCATGCCCTGCGCCGCTCAACGCCGCGTTAGACTCCCCATTCACCACCTTACCTCGCAGGGGCCACTCGTGAGAATCGTTCTTACTTCCTTCGTACTCCTGAGTGCCCTGGCAGGTTGCGCCTCAATCAAACACACCTCAAATGCTCAACAGCCAGTCGGCCAGACAGTACTTGCCGGTGTCGGCGATGTCGTCTTGCGTGTTGACAGGCAACGTGACCTAGAGAACTTTTTCGGGAAGGCTACCATATCCGGACGCAAGACAAACGAAGGCTACTCTGAGCTCCGCTTTGCAGGTGTAGAAAGAACCGGTGAAGTTGTGCTGTACCGAAAGGATATGCGCATTATTACCAACGAAACAACAATGAGCAGATCACCACTATCCACGATATTTGGTAGCTCCACTACATCAATGAGCGGTGCCTACACGAACTATGGAGGCACAGGAACTATCAATGCAAATGCCCAGACGAACTATTCATCCACCATCATCGCGCCAACTAACGACTTTCACGTAGTTGTTCCTGCTGAAACCATCCCTGTGCGGCTCGCGCCTGGCGAGACAAGATTTCCGATGGAAGGCTACATCATCGAAATCGTCAAAGTAACACCCAATTCTCTTGAATACCGAGTTACAAAGCAATGAAGACCAAAAACAAAAGAGCAGAAATAAAAGGGGCCGGGGTCAAATTAACCTTATTGACACCCACAAAACTCACCCAAAACTGAGGGAGTCAAGGCGCTTGCTGAGACTCTAGCAGTGTGATCTTCAAAAGATGCAACTGTGCCGGGTGCTGCTGCGCTATATGGATTGTTGAATCGCGTAAGCGCACAGTGCCATCAATGCCTGGGGAAAGAGGCCGAATGCGAGTACCGCCAGGCCATTTGCGCTTATCAGCAGCTTGACGTCGCCCGTTGGCAGAATGGGTGCATCAGTTTCGGGTTCGTCGAAATACATCAATTTGACGATACGCAGATAATAGAATGCACCGACCAGCGAGAATAACACTGCCACCACCGCCAGCCATATGTAACCCGCATTCAGTACCGCTTGCAACACCGACAGCTTCGCATAAAAACCTACCACCGGTGGAACACCGGCCAGCGAGAACATCAACAACAAAGTAATGAATGCATACCAGGGATTACGCCGGTTGAGTCCTTTGAAGTCACTGAGTTTTTCGGCTTCAAATCCTTCCCGTGACAACAGCATGATCATGCCGAAGGTGCCCAGGGTCATCAATACATAAACCACCATGTAGAACATGGATGAGCTGTAGCCGTTTTCATCCCCGCTGATAATCCCCAGCAGCATGAAGCCCATGTGTGAGATGGTGGAATACGCCAGCATGCGCTTGATATTAGTCTGGGCAATGGCGGCGAGATTGCCGATGATCATGGACATCACCGCCAGAATGATGAGCATTCCCTGCCAGTCTGCCGCCATCGCCCCCATACCTTCCACCAGCAAGCGCATGACAAAGCCAAATGCTGCCAGCTTGGGTGCCGAGCCGATAAACAGTACGACTGCGGTGGGCGCACCCTGGTAGACATCCGGTGCCCACATGTGAAACGGCGCTGCGCTCAACTTGAAGCTGATGCCGGCAACGATGAACACCAGTCCCACCACCAGCACCGTATAATCAGCCGCGCCACTCTGAATTACCGCAGTGACCTGTGCGACATGGAGGGCGCCAGTGGCACCGTAAACCATGGACATGCCATACAGCAGGAAACCGGAAGCCAGTGCCCCCAGTATGAAATATTTTATTGCTGCCTCGGTAGCATCCACTGAGTCGCGGCGCAATGCGACCATGGCATAGAGCGAGAGTGACAAAAGTTCCAGTCCCAAGTAAAGGGTCAGGAAATGGCTGGCGGAAATCATCACCATCATGCCCAGGGTAGCGAACAACGTCAGGCTGAAATACTCGCCGTTGAACATGCCGCGCACAGCGATATAGCCACGCGAGTACACCAGCACCATGGATACCGTGACATAGGTTAGCAGCTTCAGTATGTCGGCCATGGCATCGTCCACGAACATGCCGGAGAAAGTATAAGTTACACCGGGAGCAGAGGTGGCAAAGGTAATCAGCGCGCAACCAAGCAGCGCAACCTGCGCCAGCAGATAAGCGATGTAACGTCTTTTTTCACCCGCCGCAAGATCGGCCAGCAACACCACGCACACCATTACCAGAAGAAATATCTCCGGATAGGCGGGGGCGAGATCAGGCGGCAAAAAATTCATTTATCATCCTCAAATAAAGCAAACCGTATTTCGTTCCAACTACAATTTACCACGGGTCACATGAGCCAGCAGATCATCCACCGTGGCATGCATCACTTCTGTCAATGGCAGCGGATAAACTCCCATCCACAGTACTACCGCTGCCAGAATCGTCAGAATAAGAATTTCACGTCGATTGATATCCTTCAGTGCTTCCACCCCAGGATTCGCAACCGCACCGAATACCACCCGCTTGTACATCCACAGGGTGTAGGCCGCACCAAAAATCAGCGTAGTGGCAGCAAGGAACGCATACCAGAAATTTACCTGGATTGCGCCCATGATGACCATGAATTCGCCGACAAAACCGCTGGTGCCGGGCAAACCGGAATTGGCCATGGCAAACAACATGAAAAATGCGGCGAATACCGGCATCTTGTTGGCCACCCCGCCATAGTCAGCGATCTGGCGTGAATGCAGCCGGTCATACAACACTCCCACACACAGGAACATCGCAGCGGAGATGAAGCCATGTGAAATCATCTGTACCATTGCGCCTTCAACCCCATAGGCGTTGAACAGAAAGAAACCCAGGGTGACAAATCCCATGTGGGATACCGATGAATAGGCGATGAGTTTCTTCATATCCGCCTGCACCAGCGCGACCAATCCGATATACACCACTGCAATCAGCGACAATGTGATCATCATGCCAGAGAGATATTGGCTTGCATCTGGCACGATCGGCAGGGAAAAACGCAGAAAGCCGTAACCACCCAGTTTCAGCAATATTGCCGCCAGTACCACCGAACCACCCGTGGGTGCCTCCACATGCGCGTCTGGCAACCAGGTATGCACTGGCCACATAGGCACTTTCACGGCGAATGCCAACAGGAAGGCGATAAATATCAGAATCTGTGGTGCCAGCGGCAGCGGCAGCTTGTGATAATCCAGTATCGAGAAACTGCCGCCGGAAACCGTGTAGAGATAAATGAATGCTATCAGCATCAGCAAGGATCCCATCAGCGTGTAGAGAAAGAATTTAATTGCCGCATACACGCGATTGGGGCCGCCCCAAATACCAATAATGAGAAACATCGGGATCAGCGAGGCCTCCCAGAACACGTAAAACAGAATCGCATCGAGCGAGGAAAATACGCCGTTGACGATGCCGGACATGATCAGAAGCGCCCCCATATACTGCGACACCCGGTTGTTTATCACCTGCCACCCGGCCATGACCACCAGCGGCGTGGTAAAGCAGTTAAGCAGAATCAGCGGCATGGCGATCCCATCTACACCCAGATGGTAATGAATGTTGAAGCGCTCGATCCAGGGGTGATACTCGACAAACTGCATGGCGCCCATCAGCGGGTCGAAGTAGCAATAAAGCGGGATCGCTACCAGCAGGCCCGTTACCGATCCAACGAGCGCCAGCCACCTTGCCAGCTGAGCATTACGGTCGCTGCCAGTGGCGAGCACCGCGATGCCGGCAAGAATGGGCAGCCAGATAATCAGACTTAACAGCGGGAAACCAAACGACATGTCTATTCCGTTATATGCGTTAGCGCGTACGTAGGCAGCATGTGGAGTAGCAACATGCTGCCCCCCACGGTTTTGCAGCTCATTCTCATGCGGGGAGCAACCAAAAACTCATCAATACGAACACACCGACGATCATGGTAAATGCGTAATGATAGATATAGCCTGACTGGAAGCGGCGCACCAGCATGGCGCTCCAACTAACCACCCGCGCTGCACCGTTGACAAAGAATCCATCTATCACTTTTACATCGCCGAATTTCCACAGCCCACCACCAAGTGCGCGCGCGCCACCAGCGAAAAGCCATGAGTAAAATTCGTCAATAAAATATTTACGTTCAAGCAAGGTATAAAACGGCCCGGCGATTTGCTTTAGTTTCTCTGGCAAATCGGTTCTCACCCTATACAGGTACCAAGCGGTAAAAATTCCACCTGTGGAAAGCCAGAATGGCGCGGTAGTGAGCGCATGGGTCATCATCCCCCCTATTCCGTGAAATTCCGCCGCCATTTGTGCAACTGCTCCATGCTGCGATGCAATCTGTATGCTGTCACCAAAATAGCCTTCAAACAGCATCGGTCCGATCAACCAGCCTGCACCGACGGTGGGGATTGCCAGAATGATAAGCGGCAGGGTCACTACCCAGGGCGATTCGTGCAAGTGCTCCTCGGTGTGATGATCCATGCGTGGCTTACCATGGAAAGTCATGAACAGCAGGCGGAAAGTATAAAACGCTGTGATGAACACGGTAGACAGTACGCAAAAATAGGCAAAACCAGCACCGGGAATATTGGCAAAATGCACCGCTTCAATGATGGCATCTTTGGAAAAGAATCCGGAGAAACCGGGCACCCCGGCGCTTGCCAGTGCCGCCATGAACATGGTCCAGTATGTAATAGGCATGTATTTTTTGAGTCCGCCCATTTTTCGCATATCCTGTTCGTGATGCATGGCGATGATTACCGAACCCGCGCCCAGAAACAGTACTGCCTTGAAAAACGCGTGGGTCATCAGGTGGAATACCGCCACCGAATAAGCCGATGCACCCAATGCTACCGTCATGTAACCCAGTTGTGATAAGGTGGAATACGCCACCACCCGTTTAATGTCATTCTGCACAATTGCTACCAGCGCCATGGACAACGTGGTAATTCCGCCGATTACCAATATCACCGTTAGCGCGGTCTCGGATAACTCAAACAGCGGCGACATGCGCGCCACCATGAAAATACCTGCGGTCACCATGGTGGCGGCGTGGATCAACGCGGAAATTGGTGTTGGCCCTTCCATCGAATCCGGCAGCCACACATGCAACGGGAACTGCGCAGATTTTCCCATCGCACCAATGAACAGCAGAATGCACGTCACCGACATCAGCATCCACGGCGAACCGGGAATGATTTCAACTGTCTGGCTTGCGATCTGTGGCGCATGCGCGAATACCGCCGCATAATCCAGCGTACCAAAATACATCAGCACCATGCCAATGCCGAGGAGGAAGCCAAAATCGCCGACGCGATTGACCAGAAAGGCCTTCATGTTGGCATAGACCGCTGTCGGGCGGGTATACCAGAAACCGATCAGTAAATAGGAAACCAGTCCCACCGCTTCCCAGCCAAAGAAAAGCTGCAGAAAATTATTGGCCATCACCAGCATCAGCATCGAAAAGGTAAAGAGCGAGATATAGCTGAAAAACCGCTGGTAGCCAGGATCATCGCGCATATAACCGATGGTGTAGACATGCACCATTAAGGACACAAAACTCACCACCACCATCATCGTGGCTGAAAGCTGGTCAATCAGAAAACCAATTTCAAAGCGGGTGTCGCCAGAGGTCATCCAGGTATAAACGCTACCGTTATAGACATTGCCTTGCAACACATCCATGAAGACCGTAACCGACGCGGCCACACACACGAGCATTAGCGCAATGGTGATGCGATGACTCAAAGCCGGGCCAATCACACGGCCCAATAGACCGGCGATAAGTGCCCCTGCCAGCGGTGCCAGCGGAACCAGTAAATAAAGTTTCTGCATCTCTGTCATGAAATCCGGTTATTAGTTCTGGATTGCCAATGCAGTTCCTGTTTTCCAATCCATGAAACTATCCTTTGAGTTTATTCAGGTCATCCACATTGATGGTGCGCAGGTTGCGGAACAGCACCACCAATATCGCCAGACCAATGGCAGACTCTGCTGCCGCCACGGTCAGTATAAAAAATACGAAAATCTGCCCCGATACGTCTTGCAAATAATGCGAGAACGCAACGAAATTCATGTTTACTGCCAGCAACATTAACTCGATCGCCATCAGCAGGATGATTACGTTCTTCCTGTTGAGGAAAATGCCGACAACACTGATGGCGAACAAAATCGCACCAAGCACCAAGTAATGGGATAACGACACCAAGTTAACTGCCCCTTTTTAGGACCACATCAAACACAATAATAATCATTATTCTTTCTTCTCGGATGGCATCGATACCATCCGTACCCGGTCTGCGCGCTTGACTGCCACTTGTTGTGCCGGATCAAGAAATTTGGTACCGGTACGATGGCGCAGAGTCAATGCGATCGCAGCAACTATCGCCACCAGCAGAATCACCGCCGCCAGTTCAAATGCATAAACATATTCGGTGTAAATCAAACGACCCAGCTCCTTGGTGTTGCTATAATCAGCGGCACGCGCTGCTGGTGTGGGCATTTGGTCAAGGCTGAACTGCTTACCCATCACCACAATGGCCATCTCGGCCGCCATCACCAGTGCCAGCAATGCGCCAAATGGAAACCATCTCCAAAAGCCCTTACGCAGATGTTCGAGATTGATATCCAGCATCATCACCACAAACAGGAACAGCACCATTACCGCCCCCACATACACCAGCACCAGGGTGATAGCGAGAAATTCCGCTTCCAGCAGCAACCATAGTCCGGCACAAGTAAAAAAAGCCAGTACCAACAGCAATGCTGCATGCACCGGATTACGGGCGGTAATGACACCCAATGCGGATGCCACCAGCACTGTCGCAAAAAAATAGAAAATTATGTCCTGAAAACCCATATGTGCCTAATAACAAGATTCATCGATAGCTTGCATCTGCTTCCCTGTCTTTCGCTATCTGGTCTTCATGCCGATCTCCCACCGCCAGCAGCATCTGCTTGGTATAAATCAGGTCGCCACGTTTCTCGCCGTGGTATTCCAGAATGCGGGTCTCAACAATCGAATCCACTGGGCAGGATTCCTCACAGAAGCCACAGAATATGCACTTGGTCAAATCGATGTCGTAACGCGTGGTGCGCCGGGTTCCGTCATCACGTTGCTCGGATTCAATGGTGATCGCCAGCGCCGGACATACCGCCTCACACAGCTTGCAGGCAATGCAGCGCTCTTCTCCATTGGGATAGCGGCGCAGCGCATGAAGACCGCGAAAACGAGGTGATTGCGGCGTTTTTTCTTCAGGAAAATGCACCGTGATTTTACGCGCGAACATGTAGCGTCCGGTAAGCATCATTCCCTTGAGCAGCTCAAACAGCAGGAAAGTGCGGAAAAAATCTTTAATCCGGTTCATGGCATTCTCCTGTCTCAGTGAAACCACAGATTAAGCGGGAACGCATTCAGAAACGATGGCGGAAGTTGCATCACCGCACCCAGCAGAACGATCCAAACCAGGGTAATCGGAATAAACACCTTCCATCCAAGACGCATAATCTGGTCGTAGCGATAACGCGGAAAAGTAGCGCGGAACCAGAGAAAAAAGAACAGCAGAAATGCTATCTTCAACAGTAGCCAGATAAAACCCGGGATCAGGGTAAACGGCGCGATGTTGAACGGTGGCAACCACCCACCTAGAAATATGAGGCTGGCAAGCGTTGCCACCAGAATCATATTGGCGTATTCCGCCAGAAAAAATACCGTAAAAGCCATGCCGGAATATTCAACATGGAAGCCAGCAACGATTTCTGACTCACCTTCAGCTACATCGAACGGAGCACGATTGGTCTCTGCTACGCCAGAAATGAAATACACCAGAAACATAGGGAACAGCGGGATCAGATACCAGTTGATAAAACTGCCACCCTCCTGACCCTTGACGATATCACCCAGGTTAAGGCTATGCGACATCATCAGCACACACACCAGCGCAAAACCCATCGCCAGTTCGTATGAAACCACCTGCGCAGCAGAACGCATGGCCCCGAGAAATGCATATTTGGAATTGGATGCCCAGCCCGCAATAATGATGCCGTAAACACCCATGGAGGTCATGGCCAGAATATAAAGCAGGCCAGCATTGATGTCCGCCAGCACCATTTCCGGAGAGAATGGCACAACGGCCCACGCCGCCAGCGCTGGTGTGATAGTCAGTATTGGTGCCAATATGAACAGAAATTTGTTGGCACCGTTGGGAATGATGATTTCCTTCATCAGCGCCTTGACCGCGTCGGCGATGGGTTGCCCCCAACCAGCCAGCCACGGAATACCAAAGAACGTCACGCGGTTAGGCCCAACACGAATCTGCATGAAAGCAATAATCTTGCGCTCTGCCAGCGTGAGATAAGCCACACCAAGCAATAGCGGCAGCACAATGGCGACAATTAGCACCAGATTTTTTGTCAGGGAAAACAGAGCAGGCCCCCACTCGGCGCCAAAGAACTGCCCAAATAATTGTTGCGCGTATTCCATCAATAAACCCTGGATTCCACCATCACAATCTCTCTACCATAATTTCACCAAACATCGCGCCCAAGGTTGCAGTCAGCGGATGGGCCGAAGCCACACGTACACAGTTGGCAGGTAGTTTGTCGTCACGAGCTGCCGGCAACAGCGCTTCACCGTCACCTTGCTTCACTTTAATCATGTCCCCTGCTTGCACGCCGAGTCTGTCCAGTAATGCGCCCGGCATGGATGCCAGCGGCGCCATAGCATCATGCGTGCGCTGCAGCGATTCAGCACGGCGTACGATAGGATCCGCTTGATATATTGGAACTTCACCAATACGCTGGAGTCCTTCGCTCACCTGTCCAATCTCACCAACGGCAAAGCTACCCAGCCTATTGCTCAGTTGAGTACTGACGTCGCTGCCAGCGAGAAAAATCTCCGCCCGCACTTGCTCTGGTGTCTCATAATCGAAACCATCAAGTTGCAGCAGATTGCCGAGTACCCGCAGTATCTTCCACGCTGGGCGTGCATCGCCCAAGGGTGCCACGACTCCGTTAAAACTCTGTACACGACCTTCGGTGTTGATAAAAGTACCGGAAGTCTCGGTAAATGGTGCGATTGGCAGCAGCACGTCAGCATAATCGACACTGGCGACATGCTTTTTATAGGCGCTCATCATCACTACCAGCTCCGCGGCTGCCAATGTTTTCATCGCCTGTTGCGGGTTGTAACTGTCGAACTCCGGTTCCAGATTCATCAATACGAAAGCGCGGCATGGTTCGGCAATTGGAATGGCGCTCATCCCCAGCATTTGCGAAGCGTTACTACCATTTGCTCCGACTTGACTGGAACCACTGATTCCCACAGCACCCGGCCCAGGTACTGCTCCGGCAAGATACGCACCAACACTGTTGGCGGCCTCTCCCAGTACACCGAAACTCGTTTCTGCAATTTGCGCGATATGTTGCGCCAGCATATGAATATCTGCATATTGCGGATGATGTTGCGCCAAATTGCCGAGGAAAATAGCAGCCGGCTTGTTGTCGATGAGGCTGGCGGCGATCGCGCGTGCGGTATCAGTCACGCTGATGCTGCTTACCGTATCCTTCAAGGTGGCAGGAATCTCTGTCGCTTTCAATTCGGCAGCAGCTTTCAGAACCTGTGCCAGCATTGCAGCCATCGCAGCGGGGGCAACGACAACTTGATTAGTTACCTTTGTGAGCAGATCATCGCTGACTGGGTTAATCAGATTTAAATGGGCGCCCTGCTTCACCGCCTGGCGTAGACGCTGCGCAATAAGAGGGTGATCCTTGCGCAGCGTGCTGCCGATGACCAGCGCCGATTTCAATTGCGAGATCTCGGCAATTTTCATCCCCAGCCAAGGTGAACCTTGTAGATGACTGTCGGCACGAAAATCGGACTGGCGCAGGCGATGATCGACATTTCCACTACCCAGGCCCCGTATCAGTTTCTGCAGCAGATAAAGCTCTTCCAAGGTGCTGTGCGGGGAAGCCAGCGCGCCAATACTCTGTGCCCCGTGTTGTTCCTGCGCCGTTTTTAGTCCGTTAGCAACGAACTCCAATGCGGTATGCCAGTCGCATTCCTGCCACTGGCCATCACGCTTTATCATCGGTGTGGTTAAACGCTCCTCCGAATTAAGTCCTTCGTAGGAAAAACGATCCTTATCCGAGAGCCAGCATTCGTTGATCTCCTCATTCTCGCGCGGCAATACGCGCATTACGCGATTCAACTTTATTTGTACCACCAGATTGGAACCGAGACCGCAATGCGGGCTCACGGACTTCCGGCGCGACAATTCCCAAATGCGGGCAGAATAGCGGAACGGTTTGCTGACTAATGCACCCACCGGACAGAGATCAATCATGTTGCCAGACAACTCCGAATCTACTGTACTGTCGACAAACGTCAGAATTTCAGCATGTTCACCGCGACCAGCTACGCCCAGTTCCATAACGCCGGCGATTTCCTGGCCGAAGCGTACGCAGCGAGTGCAGAGGATGCAACGAGTCATGTCGGTGGAAATCAGCGGCCCCAGATTCTTGTTTACTACCACACGCTTGGGTTCCGTATAACGTGATGCGCTTGCGCCGTAACCAACCGCCAAGTCTTGCAATTGGCATTCACCACCCTGGTCGCAAATGGGACAATCCAGTGGATGATTGATGAGTAGAAATTCCATCTGGCCTTTTTGTGACGCTACTGCCATTGCGGAATGGGTGGACACTTTCATGCCCTCCACCGCAGGGGTAGAACAGGCAGGCAAGGGCTTGGGTGCCTTCTCTACCTGTACCAGGCACATACGACAGTTGGCCGCGATCGATAGCTTCTTGTGATAGCAGAAATACGGAATATAAATGCCTAATTGGGTGGCGCCGTCCATGACGGTGCCACCTGTGGGCACGGATACCTGTTTGCCATCGATCTCAATATTGGTCATTGGATACGAACTCTTGAATTAATCACGAATGAACACGAATAAAACGAGGAAGCCCAATTTACTTTATTGGTGAGTATCTGGGTCACACCATGCATTTCTTGTGCTCTATGTGGTATATAAACTCATCACGGAAATGCTGAATCATGGCGCGAACCGGCATTGCTGCTGCATCACCCAATGCGCAAATGGTGCGCCCCTGAATATTATCGGCCACGTTGTTGAGCAGATCGAGGTCTTCTATCCTGCCCTTGCCAGTTTCAATACGATGCACCACACGATAGAGCCAGCCGGTGCCCTCGCGGCACGGCGTACATTGGCCGCAGGATTCCTCGTAATAAAAATATGACAATCGCTCCAGCGCCTTTACCATGCAGGTAGTGTCGTCCATGATGATGACCGCACCGGAACCAAGAAAAGAGCCGGCCTTGGCAATAGAGTCATAATCCATGTCAGTCCGCATCATGATATCTCCAGGCAGTACCGGCATGGATGATCCACCGGGAATGCATGCTTTCAGCTTCCTGCCGCCGCGCATACCACCAGCCATTTCCAGCAATTTTGCAAAGGGCGTACCCATCGGCACTTCGTAATTACCCGGTTTATTGACATGACCTGACACCGAGAAAATCTTGGTGCCCCCATTATTCGGCTTGCCGATCTGCAAAAACTTCTCGCCACCATTGCGAATAATCCAAGGCACTGAAGCAAATGTCTCGGTATTATTGATGGTAGTGGGTTTACCGTAGAGACCGAAGCTCGCAGGAAATGGCGGCTTGAATCGTGGTTGACCTTTCTTGCCTTCGAGCGACTCCAGCAGTGCAGTTTCCTCGCCACAGATATATGCACCGTAGCCATGATGGTTGTATAACTGAAAACTAAAACCGGAACCTAGGATGTTGTCACCCAACAGACCTGCAGACCGCGCTTCATCTATCGCCTCTTCCATCCGCTCATAGGTATCCCAGATTTCACCATGAATATAGTTGTAACCGGTTCTGATACCCATTGCGTATGCGCCGATAGCCATCCCTTCGATCAGGCTATGTGGGTTGTGATGCATGATGTCGCGATCCTTGAAAGTGCCGGGCTCGCCTTCGTCAGAATTGCACACCAGATATTTATCGCCCTCATATTGCTTGGGCATGAAGCTCCATTTCAGTCCGGTCGGAAAACCCGCACCGCCGCGCCCGCGTAGCGCGGATTTCTTCACCTCCCCAATGATTGTGTCCGGCGGAATTTTTTCGTTCAGAATTTTTCTCAGCGCGGCATAGCCCTCGCGCTGCTCATAACTCCTGAGGCGCCAGTCGTTGGGATCAGACGGATTCAATCCGGCCAGAAGTATCTGGGTAAGCTGTGTCACTTGCTTAACTCCTCCAGCAGTTGATCGATCTTTTCGCAGGACATGAAGCTGCACATGCGCTTGTTATTCACCAGCAGTACGGGAGCATCGCCGCATGCGCCCATGCACTCTCCCTCTTTCAAGGTGAATTTTCCATCGGTGGTAGTCTGGTTGAAACCGATACCGAGTTTCTGTTTGAGATGGGCAGCTGCATCATTGCCACCTGACAGCGCACACGGTAAATTAGTACAAACGGTAAATTTGTATCTGCCCACTGGCTGCAGGTTATACATGTTGTAGAACGTTGCCACTTCATATACTGCGATCGCTGGCATACCCAGATAATGGGCAACGAAGTCCATAGTCTCATTGGCCAACCAGCCTTTCTCATCCTGAGCAATGGCGAGCGCAGACATAACTGCCGATTGCTTCTGATCGGCAGGATATTTTGTGACCTCATGGTCAATTTTTTTAAGGGATTCGGCGCTTAGCATCTCAAACTGTCAATTTAAATTTGCAACGGCATTATCTGTCTATCTCACCAAATACGATATCCTGCGTGCCGATGATAGTTACCACGTCGGCGATCATATGGCCTCGCGCCATCTCATCCATTGCCGCCAAGTGAGCAAAACCAGGAGCCCGGATTTTCAGGCGGTAAGGTTTGTTGGCACCATCTGATATTAAGTAAATGCCGAACTCCCCCTTAGGGTGCTCGACCGCTGTGTAAACTTCCCCTGGCGGCACATGGATGCCTTCGGTAAAGAGCTTGAAATGATGAATCAATTCTTCCATGTTCTGCTTCATTTCGATACGTGAAGGCGGTGCGACCTTATGGTTTCCGGTTATCACCGGGCCAGGATTCTTGCGCAACCATTCGACACATTGCCGGATGATACGGTTGGACTGGCGGAATTCCTCCATGCGCACCAGATAACGATCATAGCAGTCACCGTTGACCCCCACCGGGATATCAAAATCAATCTGATCATAAACTTCATATGGTTGCTTCTTGCGCAGATCCCACTCCACGCCGGAACCGCGCAACATCGGACCGGTAAAACCCAACGCCTTGGCACGCTCAGGCGACACCACGCCGATACCTACTAGACGTTGTTTCCAGATACGGTTATCGGTAAGCAGGGTTTCATACTCGTCCACATAAGTGGGAAAGCGATTGGTAAAATCCTCAATAAAATCCAATAATGAACCCTGACGGTTTTCGTTGAGCCCCTTGGTATCCTTTTCATTATGAATTTTTGATGCTTGATATTGTGGCATTGAATCCGGCAAATCGCGATAGACTCCCCCGGGACGATAATAAGCAGCATGCAATCTGGCGCCCGATACCGCCTCATAGCAATCCATCAGGTCTTCACGTTCGCGAAAAGCATAGAGGAACATGGTCATTGCACCCACATCCAGCGCATGCGCGCCTATCCACAGAAGGTGATTGAGTATGCGTGTGATCTCGTCAAACATCACCCGGATATACTGGGCACGCAACGGCACCTCAAGTTGCAACAGCTTCTCGATAGCCATCACATAAGCATGCTCGTTGACCATCATCGAAACGTAATCCAGTCGATCCATGTAGGGAACCGACTGGATGTAGGTCTTGCTCTCGGCCAACTTCTCGGTGGCACGATGCAGCAATCCAATATGCGGGTCGGCACGTTGAATCACCTCACCGTCCAGCTCCAGCACCAAGCGCAGCACACCATGCGCTGCCGGGTGCTGGGGACCGAAATTCATGGTGTAGTTGCGTATTTCAGCCATACCTTAAAAACCTCCGCCGTAGAGATTTCATTCGCTGTCTCCGTAATGCTGTTCGCGGATCACACGCGGCGTAATTTCACGCGGCTCAATACTGACTGGCTGGTAAATTACCCGTTGCTGATCTGGGTCATAACACATTTCCACGTTACCGGTTAACGGAAAATCCTTGCGGAATGGGTTACCGATAAAACCATAATCGGTAAGGATTCGGCGCAAGTCCGGGTGACCAGTAAAAACAATTCCGTACAGGTCGAATGCCTCGCGTTCAAACCAGTTGGCAACTGGCCATATCCCAACTACCGAATCCAGAACTGGGAATTCATCTTCATCTGCAAAAACCTTGACACGTAATCTACAGTTATGACTAATGGAAAGCAGATGATAGACAGCAGCAAAGCGCTTGCCTTGCCAGTTGGCCTCGGCAATTGACTCGGCACCATAAGCTGAATAATCCACTCCGCAGACATCGATGAGAGTGTCAAAATCCAGCTCAGAATGATCCCGTAGAGTTTGCATCACCAGCAACGTATCAGCGGGATGCGTCACAATAGTTAATTCGCCCAGTTGCTCACTTTTGCTGATGAGTTTATTAGTCAGCACGTTCTGCAGGCAAAGGGAGAGCGTTTCCAGGCGGGGGGACGGCATATATGACTCAGCGGGCGATAGTGTTAGTACGTTGAATCTTGTTCTGTAGCTGAATAAGGCCGTAAAGCAATGCTTCCGCCGTTGGTGGACAACCTGGCACATAAATATCCACCGGTACAATGCGGTCACAACCACGTACTACCGAATAGGAATAGTGGTAATAACCACCGCCATTCGCGCAAGAACCCATGGAAATTACCCAGCGTGGCTCAGCCATCTGGTCGTAAACTTTACGCAGTGCAGGCGCCATCTTATTACACAACGTGCCGGCCACGATCATCACGTCTGATTGACGTGGACTGGGGCGGAAAACGATTCCAAAACGGTCGAGATCATAGCGTGATGCGCCAGCCTGCATCATTTCCACCGCGCAGCAGGCAAGACCGAAGGTCATCGGCCACATAGATCCAGTACGCCCCCAGTTAATGACTGAATCCAGGCTGGTGGTAACAAATCCTTTTTCCAGCACACCTTCGATACTCATAGGGTTAGTCCCACTCCAGAGCGCCCTTCATCCACTCATAGATAAAACCTACGACAAGGATGCCGAGAAAAACCATCATAGCGATGAAACCAAACGAACCGATCTCATTCAGCACCACCGCCCAAGGAAACAGGAATGCAATTTCCAGATCAAACAAAATAAAGAGAATGGCAACCAGATAGTAACGCACGTCAAATTTCATGCGTGCATCCTCAAAAGCCTCGAAACCGCATTCATAAGGTGAGAGCTTCTCGCTGTCGGGACGATTAGGGGCCAGCAACCAGCCACACGCTATGGCTCCGCCACCGACGACAAGGCCGACCAGAATAAACAACAGAATGGGGAAATAATTTTCGAGCATCGTTGCAATCAGAAACCAAGAATTAACGGACAAGGAGGTCGCAAATGTCCAATATATACTGCTTTCGCTTAACTGCTAGCTCCTGGTTCCATTACCTGGAATTGGTGCCGACGGCGAGACTCGAACTCGCACAGCTTTCGCCACCGCCCCCTCAAGACGGCGTGTCTACCAATTTCACCACGTCGGCGGCTTAAATTTGAGTTCTAAGTTTAAAATCTACCTTGAATTTGAAGGCAGTCTCAACTAATCGTTCAATATTTTTAATAAATTAAATTATTCAGGTATTTCTCTGGCCTTGGAGGCTCCATCATCTGGAGGTATTGTCGAGGCAGATCCCATCGGCTTGGATGATTGAGCCGGTATCGCCTTTTCCATAACACCTTTGCTTTCGGTTTTGTCACTGGAAAAATACGTAAGCCCGAGACTGGTAACAAAAAACACTGCCGCCAGCGAAGCAGTAGCCCTGCTTAAGAAATTTGCTGAGCCGCTGGCGCCAAACAAGCTTCCTGATGAACCGCTACCAAAAGCGGCGCCCATGTCAGCGCCCTTGCCGTGTTGCAGCAAAACCAGAACAACTACAGTAATGGCTGCCGCTACATGGATTATCCAGATGAATAGTTCCAATGTTTACTCCAAAATAATTAACTCTGTGCTGCTCGATAGATTGCGATAAATTCGCTGGCAACAAGCGAAGCGCCACCGATCAATCCCCCATCAATATCTGGCATGGTGAATAGCTCTGCGGCATTATTTGCTTTGACGCTGCCGCCATATAAAATCTGCAGCTCGGTAGCGACTTCAACCTCATACGCAGCGATTTTATTGCGTATGAAAGCATGCATGTCCTGAGCCTGCTGCGGTGTAGCAGTTTTGCCGGTACCAATGGCCCATACCGGCTCGTAAGCCAGCACCGATTTTGCCAGTGCATTTACACCCAGCAATTCGATTACTGCATCTAACTGCTCCGCCACCACTTGTTCGGTGATAGCGGCCTCGCGCTGCTCCAAGGTTTCGCCAACACACAGAATAGGCGTTAATCCAGCATCCTGTGCGGCCCTGAATTTTAGCGCCACGGTGCGACTATCCTCACCGTATAAAGCACGCCGCTCAGAATGACCGACAATTACATAGCGACAACCAAAGTCCGTCAGCATCACCGCAGACACTTCACCTGTGTAGGCTCCCTTGTCATGCTGACTCACGTTCTGCGCACCCCAGAAAATATGGGTATATTGCAACAATAACTGCACCTGCGGCAGGTAAGGATAAGGCACACACACAACGCAGTCTGCTCCATGCAGCCCTGCTGTCTCTGTAACGATCGCGTCCAGCAAGTCTCGATTCTGCGTTATTCCACCATGCATTTTCCAGTTGCCTGCAACTAGTTTTGAACGCATAGTCGTCTTTGTCCCTAAAAGGTGCGAATGTTACCCGTGAACGGGTACCCGGTCAATCGCAGGAAGCAAATCACCCAATGGATAGCGCCGGAGTGAAAAAAGAAAACAAAACAGCTGGAGATGAAACGATTGCTGCAACGCAGAGTGCGACCACCCTGTTTATAGCCCGGTTGAAGCATGAAATCGTCGTCAAATATGGCAGTAACTTTAAGTGATACAACATGATTTCAGGCCGAAGATTTTGCTGAAAGGCCCATATGAGAAGTCGAATCAGGCCACTACCCTACCCGTGCAGGATTTGTTCAGAGGCTCCTTAATCGCGATTTATTACCGCAACCCCCACCCACTCCCCGCACTGACTAACGTATTTGCCGCTACTGCACCAAAGCGTTTAGCGAAGCGCTCGACAAAACCTTCCTGCGTGGTGTAGTCCACGATATGCTCGGCTTTGATAACTTCACGCGCAACATATTCGGCACTACCCATGGCATCGGCAAGTCCAAGGTCTATGCTTTTCTGCCCAGTCCAGACGATTCCACTGAAGATCTCTGGGGCATCCTTTAAGCGTTTGCCCCGGCCTTGCTGCACTACCTGAATAAACTGCTGGTGGATTTCACCTAGCATTTCTCTGGCGTATTCCTTTTGCTGTAAATTGGGTGGTGAAAAAGGATCCAGAAATCCCTTGTTCTCTCCTGCCGTGAGCAACCGCCGTTCAATGCCGAGTTTTTCCATCGTCCCCGTAAAACCGAATCCGTCCATTAACACGCCGATGGAACCGACGATGCTGGCTTTATCCACATAGATCTGATCGGCAGCAACGGCAACATAATAACCACCTGAGGCGCAGATGTCTTCGACCACAGCATATAGGGGAATTTCAGGATATGCGGTGCGTAGACGGCGAATTTCATCGTTGATGTAGCCTGCTTGCACCGGACTACCACCGGGACTGTTAATGCGTAAAATCACACCCTGCGTTTTTTTATCCTTGAATGCTTCCTGTAAACCTGCATTGATGTTATCAGCACTGCTAACGCTATCAGCGGAGATTACGCCGCGCAACTCTACCAGAGCGGTATGTTTGGTGAGAGTGGGGCCATCTTTAGTGTCGACCCAACCCAAAACGAGGAATAAAAGACTAAACAGAAAAAGAAAAGTAAGCGATTTAAACAATATACTCCAGTGGCGCGCCCGACGCTGCTCCTGCAGAGAGGAGAACACCAGTTTCTCCAGCAGCTGCTTTTCCCAGCCTTCGCTGCGATTTTCTGAATCAGCCATGATTATTTCAATCCTTCAAGAAAATGTTGCCATCGCGTTCTTCGATCTTCAAACATTGCAAACTTTTCCCCTTGCAGGGACCACCAGTGCAAAAACCGCTTTGAGGTGCATAAGTCGCACCATGAGTCGAACAGATTAAGTATAACCCTGAATCATCGAAAAATTCGCCTTCCATCCAGTCCAGTTCGACACCCACATGAGCGCAACGGTTGAGATAGGCGTAGATATCTCCCCGATAGCGAATCACGAATGCTGGAACGACACCAAATTCATGATGATGGTCCACGTTGAAACGGATACCTTTACCGCCATCCGTCAGTTCGCTACTTGCGCAAATCAGACGTTCGCGTTGAGCCATGAATGCAATTCCGTGATGTTATTGACACAATCGAGTGGCGCCAGAGCGTTGAGATTCTCTCTGGAATGGGCACCATATGCCACCCCCAACCCAGCAACCTTGGCATTGATTGCCATTTGCAAATCATGGGTAGTGTCGCCTATCATCAGCGTACGCCCTGCTTCCACGCCGAATTGCTCCATTAATTCCAGCAACATTGCTGGGTGAGGTTTGGAGAAAGTCTCATCGGCACAACGACTAGCATGGAAATAGACTCCCAGCCCGCTGAATTCGAGTGCGCTATTGAGTTCAACGCGACCCTTACCAGTGGCCACTGCCAGTAGAAAACCATCCACATGCAGGGTTTCGATAATCTCGGTTACACCCTCGAACAGGGGAAGGCTCTTCCCGTATGTAAAGTAATGATGCTGGTAACGATCCATCATTGATCCAAATTGCTGCGAGGAAAGATCAGGAAAAAGATATTCCAGAGCTTCGCTCAGACCCAGACCAATGACATGGCGCGCATCTTTAGCCAAAGGCTCCAGCAGCTCCATATCGCGGGCTGCACCTTGGATTGAAGATACTATGACATTGGTGGAATCCATCAGAGTTCCATCCCAGTCAAATACTATCAGGTCGAACTTCTTTGTTATCAGAGTCATTTACAAGGCAACTCTAGTAATTCGAAATTCCAAACAAAACAAGGTTGAAATAAAAATTCAGGCACGGCATATGGTTGATATATAAGGAAACATTTTGATTTGGCCATGAAATATTGTGCTGAAATCTGGACTTCTAAAAGTGACCCTACAGAGTAGTGACTGTGCAACCTGATTCGTATTATTAGCCATTTTCCGCATCGAGCGTGTCCAAAAAATTTTGTAAATCCATTGCTAGCGGCGCCTCCAGGAACAAGCGTTCACCACTTACCGGATGCACCACCACGGCCGTACGGGCATGCAGAAACATGCGTCCCAAACCTGATTTCCGGTCGCGTTTGGCCAACTTCTTGTTGAGTGCAAAATCCCCATATTTGTCATCACCAGCAATGGGGAAACCAAGATGGGCAAGATGTACACGGATTTGATGAGTACGTCCGGTTTTTAATTCCGCTTCCAGCAGGCAGAAATCCTGCCAAGATTTCTGCAGGGTGAATACTGTATGGGTGACCATCCCCTCTCTCTCACCTGAGGTTACAGCTACACGCCGCTCTCCCGTCGCGGTCACATACTTGCTGAGCGGTAGTTTCACGCTTTGTTTTGGATTGCGCCAATTGCCTTTTACCAGTACTAGATAGCGCTTTTCCATTAATCCTTCACGAATTTGCCGGTGCAGTGCAACCAGTGCTGCGCGTTTCTTGGCAAGCAGCAAAACGCCGGAAGTGTCCCTATCGAGACGGTGAACTAGTTCCAGGAATTTCCAGTCGGGATGCTGAGCGCGCAATTGTTCGATGACACCAAAGCTCACACCACTACCACCATGTACCGCCACTCCGGCAGGTTTGTTGATCACCAGAAGCGATTCATCCTGAAACAACACGCCGAACGAAATAAATCGGGATTTGGTTATCTTTTTACTGTCCGGCGTATTACCTGGTGTCATTCTCACTGGCGGAATACGTACGGTATCGCCTTGTTGGAGATGATGATCTGCATGGATACGTTTACTGTTGACCCGTACCTGACCACTACGCAAAAGCTGGTAAATGTGACTTTTGGGTACGCCTTTGAGACGCTTGATCAAAAAATTATCAATACGCTGGCCATCGCTATCCTCGCCAACAATCTCCTTGATCACAGCATTCAAAGGAAAGTCTTTGCCTAAATCCTTAATTTTACCTATACTTGCCAATTCGGAGTTCCATTCTATCTTCTATCCAATGTGCGCAATGGCGCTGTTGATGGAATTTTATTCTACTCATGAAAAGGGGCCGACTCCGAAACCAGGTTAACGTCGCTCACCAATAGAAGTAGCGATAGTAATTGATTTGTGCGCTCAAAGTACACGTAGATTTCAGCCTTCAGTTTCATAGAACCTGTTTCCCGAGAAAACCATAGTCGGAACCAGGTTGAAACTGAGCTGAAACTTAATTTCCGGTTCTGCTTGCCAAAGAGGCAGGGCCCTAGTGACAAACCAGAGAATAGTCATCATTAACAAGCAGCCCGACACTATGACCAAGTTGCCTGACTAATAAATTCTTATATTCATGTGCCGGATACTGTCCTGCACATGCGTGGGTTGTCCGCCCGTGATCAGAGCGCGGGAGGCATAAAATGAAACGCATGCTATTTAATGCAACACAGCCGGAAGAACTCCGTGTCGCCATTGTCGACGGTCAAAAACTGATCGACCTTGACATTGAATCCGCCGGCAAAGAACAACGAAAAAGCAACATCTACAAGGCCGTCATTACCCGGCTCGAGCCTAGCCTCGAAGCTGCCTTTGTCGAGTATGGTGGCGAACGTCATGGTTTCCTGCCGTTCAAAGAAATCTCCCGTGTTTATTTCAAGGAAAATTCCGACCCTACCCGAGTCCGCATTCAGGATGCGCTACGCGAAGGCCAGGAGCTCATTGTCCAAGTGGATAAGGACGAGCGTGGCACCAAGGGTGCTGCACTCACTACCTTCATTTCACTAGCCGGGCGCTATTTGGTTCTGATGCCTAACAATCCGCGCGGTGGGGGCGTATCACGCCGCATCGAAGGCGAAGATCGCGCTGAATTACGCGACGTGATGTCGCAGCTAAATGTCCCCTCTGGCATGAGTATTATCGCTCGCACTGCCGGTATAGGCCGCAGCGAGGAAGAGTTGCAGTGGGATCTCAACTATTTGATGCAATTATGGCGCGCCATCGAAGACGCCTCCCAGAGTCAAAATGGCGCTTTCCTGATCTATCAGGAAAGCAGCTTGGTAATACGCGCCATCCGTGACTATTTCCATCAGGAGATCGGCGAGATCCTGATTGATACTGAAAGCATTTACGAACAAGCCTGCCAGTTCATGAGTCACGTCATGCCTGCCAACGTCAATCGCGTCAAACTCTATCGTGATGATGTCCCATTATTCTCACGTTTCCAGATTGAGCACCAGATTGAGACTGCTTATTCACGGCAAGTGACCCTACCCTCTGGTGGTGCCATCGTCATTGATCATACTGAGGCATTGGTGTCGGTTGACGTCAACTCTGCACGCGCCACCCGTGGTTCCGATATTGAGCAAACTGCACTTAACACCAATGTGGAAGCTGCTGATGAAATCGCGCGGCAATTGCGTCTGCGCGACTTGGGCGGATTGGTAGTAATTGACTTCATCGACATGGAAGTCGCCCGTAATCAGCGTGAAGTGGAGAACCGACTGCATGATGCATTGCGTTATGATCGCGCACGAGTACAGGTAGGAAAAATATCTCGTTTCGGCTTACTGGAATTGTCACGTCAACGTCTACGCCCTTCCCTGGGTGAGAGCAGCTATATTTCCTGTCCTCGTTGCCACAGCACTGGCCATATTCGCGGCACTGATTCCTCTGCCCTGCATATCCTCAGAATTATCCAGGAAGAGGCAATGAAAGAAAATACCGCCGCACTGCACGTTCAGGTGCCGGTGGACGTCGCCACTTATCTGTTGAATGAAAAGCGTGCGGAAATTCATGCCATCGAAGCACGTCTGAAGATGAACGTGATATTGATTCCAAATGTTCACTTGGAAACGCCTAACTATAATATTGCCCGTTTGCGACATGATGACATTAAGCTTGGTGAGGTACAAACCAGCTATCAGATGGTAGAAAAGCCAGTAGAAGAAATTACCTTACCATCAGCTGCGCAGGAAGCTAAACCAGCCCGACCACAAGCGGCTGTGAAGGGCATCACACCGTCACAACCTGCTCCAATACGCGAGGAAAAACCGCAACTCCAGCTCAAGGAGCCATCACTTCTAAGTAAATTCTTCTGCTGGCTCAAGCAAACGAGTAGCGAAGAGAAGAAAGAGGAGCCGAAACAAGTTAAAACCAAACCGCAGCGACAGGAACATCCACGTGGACGCCATGGTCGCGAAGGGCGAGATGTCAAGCGTGGCGAGTCTGGCAACGAGGTTGGCGGTGCCCTGATACAAGGACGCGCGACCACTGCCCAACGTCTTCCACGCGGCGAACAAGAACCTAGGGGTGAACGACTCATCCAGAAAAAACCTTCGCGCCCTCCACGGGAAGAGCACATCCGGATGGAAGCTAAACCGCTGGCGGCAGAAGGGCAGCTACCGGAAGAGAGTCAACCCCAGCAAGATGAAGATAATGGGCGTTCCCGCCGCCGTCGCGGTGGCAGGCAGCGTGAACGGGGTGAACGTCAAGGACGCGGTGAGCACGGAAACCAGCAAACAGGTATTCAGAGCAATCCGCCCGAGCAGACCGCTACCCAGACAGTGCGCCATGCAGACAGTATCTCTGAGGTCGCCCCCATACCAATACATAAACCATCAGATTTCGACTCTATTGTTTCCGTCCCACATGTAGTAGAGACACCTGAAAGGACAAAAACCACCCCTCTCGTTGCACCTCCAGTTGTAACCATGCTAGCAATAGTGCCAGATACAACGCTAGCAGCGGTTAAGACAGAAACGACATTTGCTCCCGTCCAGGAATCGATATCGGCTGATGCGATACCCGCTTCCATCACGGGTATATCAGCACCCAGCCAATCCAGGGTTGGCATCATGGAAGATAGTGTCCCAGCGGCGTCACCAGTAGTGGCGCATGTACCCGTGCCTAATGTGCCTCAGCAACCGCCGTCTATGCCAGAACCACTGAATTTGGCTATGAGCGGATTAGTTATGATAGAGACTATTCCGAAAAAAATAAAACAGATTGAAGTTATTACATCGGAAGAGCCAGCACAGCCAAAACAACGACGGGAAAGATCTATATCTCCGCCGGGGGTGGAGCATGATCCATTGGTGCAAATTGAAACGCACCAATAATCTCGGCTACAGTTGAAATAAGAGATAGAGGCAAATTAAGTTGCCTCCGGCAAAGCCGGAGGTTTGTTACTTGAGCGCCTCAAAGACGCTGGTGACCCTCCATGAGCCGCCTAAAGGCGATAAAATTAGGCTCCCTAACCTTTTTTGCTCTCTAAAATAGCCTGTGAAAAAACTAATCGTCGCATTAATTACTTGTATGCCCATGATTTGCTATGGGCAGCAAGATCTTAGCCTGGTTTGTATTGGTGATAGTGTATATACAGGAGCAGGTGGAAATACGGATAAAGAATCAATGACCCAGACTTTTTCTTTTGTTGACGGGAAACTACACGGCTTTATACTTTGTCAATGGTCAGATTCAATGATCATTTGTGACGCTGAAAAAGTGAAAGCTGGCACTGTTGTTACTTTTACTCAAACCAGTATTGACAGGTTATCTGGAATTGTGACTGATATATCTGAAGGCAGAAGAGGTGGAGTGATTACTTTTACTGGCCAATGCTCACCTGTCCAACCAAGATTCTAGGCACATGATCCTTGATTGCGGTCACCTCTGGAAATCCAAACTCAGTCGCGATACTTTACTGCTCATAAAAAATGCCTTCTTGCATATCACCCATATGCCGCATCTGAATCTTTTAGTTCTGGCCTTATCTTGTTTGAAATGTCCTCACATCATCCACAGACAGTTATATGGCACTTAAAGCAACCATTTTCAAAGCCGAGCTGAAAATAGCCGATATAGACCGTAACTACTATCAGAATCATGCGCTAACTCTCGCCCGCCACCCTTCTGAAACCGATGAACGCATGATGGTGCGATTACTGGCTTTTGCACTACATGCGCATGAAGCGCTAGTATTTGGTAATGGGTTGAGTACCGATGACGAACCCGATCTCTGGCAGAAAGATTTGACCGGCGCTATCGAACTCTGGATAGATGTGGGTCTGCCCGATGAAAAACTGATTCGTAGAGCCTGTGGCCGCGCCAGGCAGGTATTCATCTATAGCTACGGCGGTCGTATCGCTGACAGGTGGTGGGATCAATGTCGCAGCAAACTGGATCGGATTAAAAATCTGAGTGTAATTAATCTGCCGCCACAAACTAGTCAGGCCATCGCCAGACAGGCCCAGCGCAACATGCAGTTGAATTGCACTATCCAGGAGGGACAGATCTGGCTGGCTGATAAAAATGAATCGGTGCAGGTTAAGCTGGTGGCGGTTACGTAATTTTCCATGAAAACCCTGCAGTATTTTGGACTTCCTTATTCCGCTCCCCTTCTTTATCTTCTGGTTATTTCAGGGGGCTCCTATCCCGCTCCTGTCTGGTTGGCTAGTATTATTTTCACTACTTTCCAGTACCTGGAAAAAAATTTCATCCTGCTTAATCATACCCAGCTCGCTGCGCGCACGTTCTTCGATGGCATCGTGACCCTGTTTTAGGTCTTTCACTTCTGCATCCAGTACGGCATTGCGGATTTTTAGTTGCTGGTTGGTTTCGTGCTGCGTTATGACTTGTTGATTGACTTCCCACACTTTGAGCCAACTACCCTTGCCCAGCCATAGAGGGTATTGCAACAGTGCAATCATGGCAATGAGTACAAGCGTCAGCAGCTTCATTTAAACGTCTCTATGAATCCACAATCTGCATCTGCTTGCGGATCGCCTACCACGTAACGTTATAATGTGGCGGTGCTAAATAAATCTCTTGCCACATCTCCTCTGTCTGATCCCATGAATTTTATTTCAACTGGTAGAAGGCTCCTCGTCCAGCATAGCTAGCGGCGGTGCCCAAGTCTTCCTCGATACGCAGTAATTGATTGTATTTAGCCAGACGATCCGAGCGCGAAAGTGAGCCAGTTTTAATTTGCAGCACGTTGGTGGCTACGGCGATATCAGCGATGGTGGTATCTTCAGTCTCACCGGAACGGTGAGAGATCACGGCAGTATAGCCCCCGCGTTTGGCAGTTTCAATGGCGGCAAAGGTCTCGCTGAGGGTGCCAATCTGATTGACCTTTATCAGTATAGAATTGGCCACGCCTTGCGCAATGCCTTCTTTCAGGATTTTTGCATTAGTCACAAATACATCGTCGCCCACCAGTTGTATCGATTTTCCGAGTCTGCTGGTGAGTTGTTTCCAGCCATCCCAGTCGTGCTCACTCATGCCATCTTCGATGCTGAGGATGGGGTATTTGTCTATCCAGGTGGCAAGGTAATCTACGAACTGCGCTGAAGTGAGACTCAAACCATCAGATGCCAAATGGTATTTTCCATCCCGGAAAAATTCTGAGCTGGCACAGTCCAAGCCGATGGCAACATCCGGGCCTGGTAAGTAACCAGCCTGCTCAATGGCTTGTACAATTAACTGTAATGCCGCCTCGTTATTCGCCAGATTAGGGGCAAATCCACCTTCGTCACCCACTGAAGTAGGCATGCCTTTGGCATCCAGTAATTTTTTCAGTGTGTGAAATATTTCGGCACCACAACGCAGTGCTTCACGAAAGCTCTGTGCCCCCAGTGGGATGATCACGAACTCCTGGATGTCGAGATTGTTGTTGGCATGCGCCCCACCGTTGATGACATTCATCATCGGTACTGGCATAGACATCGGTCCTGCACCACCCAGATAGCGGTATAACGGCAGGCCGGATTCTTCTGCTGCAGCTTTTGCCACTGCCAGCGAAACCGCGAGGACCGCATTCGCGCCAAGCCTCGATTTATTATCGCTACCGTCGAGGTCAATCAGGGTTTGATCGATAAAATTCTGCTCCATCGAATCCAGCCCCATGATGGCTTCGGCAATTTCAGTATTAACGTTTTCGACTGCTCTCAGCACGCCCTTGCCAAAATAGCGTTGCATGTCACCGTCGCGCAATTCGACAGCTTCCTTAGTGCCGACGGATGCGCCAGAAGGTACAGCCGCGCGTCCCAATACGCCAGACTCAAGTAATACATCCGCTTCTATAGTTGGATTGCCACGGGAGTCGAGGATTTCGCGAGCGATGACATCTACAATTGCACTCATGCTATTTTTTCCTGATGTTATTTAAATAATTTACAAGCCGTGGAATTCTATGCGAAAGGCATCTAAGCGATAATTTTTAATTTATTAGAATCTGCCATTACTGCTGTAGTACACCTGCTCGAGAAATCAATGGCAGCTTCGATAAACGCTTTAAACAGCGGATGGCCCACCCTGGGTGTGGAAGTAAACTCAGGATGAAACTGGCAAGCAACAAACCATGGATGTTCACTCTCTGGCAGCTCAATCATTTCGCACAGGGCTTCCACCGCCGATAATCCGCTTACGCGCAGCCCCATCTGCTCCAATCGTGGAAGATATTCGTTATTGACTTCGTAACGATGCCGATGACGCTCAATGATTTTATCCGAACCATAAATTTTCCGTACCAGTGACCCATCTCTCAGCACGCATTCCTGTCCACCCAAGCGCATACTGCCACCGAGACCCGATTTGGCGCTACGAGTTTCCAGTTGCCCTTCACGAGTACGCCATTCGGTGATCAGGCCAATAACGGGATACGGCGTATCCGGATTGAATTCGGTGCTGTGCGCACCTTCCATGGCAGCCTTATTGCGCGCATATTCGATTACCGCCAACTGCAAACCGAGACAGATGCCAAGATAAGGGATATGGTTTTCACGCGCGTAACGGATGGCCATGATCTTGCCTTCTACGCCACGTTTACCGAAACCGCCAGGAACCAGTATTGCATCCATCCCGATCAAGCAATCGGTGCCCTGCTTCTCAATATTTTCAGAATCCATGTAATGGATATTGATTTTACTGTGGGTATGAATACCAGCATGGATCAGGGCTTCCGACAGGGATTTGTAAGATTCAGTCAAGTCCACATACTTCCCCACCAGCGCGATTTCCACCGAGTGCTGCGGATGTTCCAACGCGTCTACCAGTTTTTTCCATACACTCAGATCCGCTGGTTTAGCAAGAATATCCAGCTTATGACAAACGATTTCATCCAGCATCTGCTCATGCAGTAGCGTTGGAATTTTGTAGATGCTATCCGTATCCACCGCCGAAATCACTGCCTCTTCTCGCACGTTGGTGAATAGCGCAATTTTCCGGCGTTCATCTGCCGGTAGTTCGCGGTCAGCACGGCATAACAACACGTCCGGCTGGATACCTATTTCGCGTAATTCCTTTACTGAATGTTGAGTCGGTTTGGTTTTCAATTCTCCCGCTGAGCCAATGTAGGGCAGCAACGTAAGGTGAATAAAACAGGTATCGTTGCGGGGATGTTGTACCGCCATCTGCCGGATTGCTTCCAGAAATGGCAGCGACTCGATATCACCTACAGTGCCGCCGATTTCGACGATGGCAACCTGCGCATCGCCTGCACCAGCCCTAATATGCAGCTTGATTTCGTCGGTGATATGGGGAATAACCTGCACCGTACCGCCAAGATAGTCTCCACGCCGCTCTTTCTTGATTACACTTTCATATATCTGACCGGTGGTGAAATTGTTACGCTTGCTCATTTTGGCGCTGATGAAGCGCTCATAGTGCCCCAAGTCAAGATCGGTTTCCGCTCCGTCTTCGGTAACAAATACTTCGCCGTGCTGAAATGGGCTCATGGTGCCGGGATCCACATTAATGTAGGGATCCAGCTTGAGCATGGTTACTTTGATACCACGAGTTTCGAGGATGGCTGCCAGGGAGGCGGCAGCGATACCCTTCCCTAGGGAAGACACTACGCCGCCAGTCACAAATACATACTTGGTCATGGACGTACATGATACTGGAAAAGACCTTCCAGAACAAATTTGACACCGAATAATATCGATTTATCTCCCGGAAGGAATTAGTCACTACCGATTAATTACCATTGTCCGAACGAAATAACCGGCTTTCTTAAACGTCCTGGTCAATGAGACCGTTATTTAACGGCTAGCCCAATACATTAATTTCTGTTCCAACCTCTACTAGATCGAACAATTCCAGCAAATCACGGTTGCGCATGCGGATGCAACCGATCGAACCAGGTTTGCCCATTTCCGCACTATCCGGGCTACCATGAATATAGATATAGCGGCGCATGGTATCCACTAATCCCATGCGATTGAAGCCACGCTCGCAACCGGAAAGCCACAGTATCCGCGTCAGTATCCAGTCGCGCCCCGGATAGCGTGCACCCAGTCCAGATGTGTAGATTTCGCCAGTGGGGCGGCGTCTGACGAATACTGTATTGACCGGTTGACCCGCACCGATTTTAGCGCGAATAATATGTTTGCCTAGTGGAGTGCAAAAACTTCCGTTCTGTTGCCCTGCCCCATTTTTAGCGGTAGAAACATAATAATGCCTGATCCTATTTTCCTTATGATCAAATAGATCGAGTGCCTGAGATGTAATATTAATTACAATTCTCATTGGCTTTTCTCCCCAACCGCCTTACGCCGTTCCGCAAAAAACTGTTTCAGCATTTCTCCTGTTTCTTCTGCCAGCACCCCACCCGTCATCTGCAAATGATGGTTAAGCCGCGTTTCTGCCGGCAGATTGATCACGCTGCCGCAGACGCCGGTCTTTGGATCTGTCGCACCATAAACCAATCGCGCAATACGCGCGTGAAAAATCGCCCCGACACACATGGCACAAGGCTCCAGCGTTACATAAAGCACGCAACCTGTTAGACGGTAATTACCGAGATGGCGCGCGGCATCGCGTAGCGCCATCACCTCGGCATGGGCGGTCGGGTCGGCGGTCAGAATCGGCTGGTTGTAGCCACGGCCAATGATTGCACTGTCCTTCACCACCACCGCGCCCACCGGCACCTCGCCCGCATCCCATCCTTGTTGGGCAAGATCAAGCGCCATACGCATGAAATCGATATCGTTGTCCCTGCCATGCGGACTGGGAGATACTGGAGAAGCCATTTTAATATCCATTGGCAAATTTTAGGCGCGTCTACCGTAAAAATCCAACGGCATGAGCAGCTTGTTGGGCGAAGTCGCTATCGCGGAGAAATGCTCCCCATCAATTTGATTCAAAGCCATAATTCCTCCTCACCCCGCAAGGGATCTTTTGTACTTTAGCATGAGGAGAATGATTATGGAACACGAATATCCACAACCATTTACACGAAATTATGAGAGTCTGCTCAAGCGCTTGAAGTGTCCCGGTCGCGGCCCAGGACGACTGAATCATACCGCCACGGTGTGCGCCGAGCCGCCGCGTATTTTGACTATCAGATCGATGGCTTAAACAAAGATCAGTGTTGAGAGTTCATGATTTGTCCGGTTCTGTAGCGCGACATCTGTCCGGTCGTCATAGTACCCGGTGGTATTTATTGAAGTATGAAGCGGAAGGGCTGGAGGGCTGGCGGGCTGGAGGGCTGGAGGGCTGGAGGGCTGGAGGGCTTGATTGATCGACGGTTGGAACAAGCTTCACACCATCGGGTGCCGGTAGATGAAGTCATGGCTCTGACCGAGCAGTACCGAACCCGGCATAGCGGCTGGAACATCAAGCACTTTCATGGGTGGTCCAATATCGCATATACCTCAGTGAGAGGAAATTCTCGCTGCTTATCAATCCAGGCGTACTTCACACTACATCTCTCGCGAAGTACGCCGTGGCTTTTTTTAGGATTTCACATTCTCGCTTCAGTCTTACGTTCTCAGCTCGCAACCAGGATAAATCCATTTGTTCCGGTATGACACACCTGCTACCCGCGCCAGTGAGTTTGCCCGCAGCCGCTAACTTTGTCCAATTACGCAGCGTTTGCTCTATCAGTCCAAGCTCTTTAGCCGCCAAGCCAATCGACTCCCCCTCCTTTACATGTTTGACCGCCCGTTCTTTGAACTCGGTCGTGTATTCCTGCTTCGGGATCTTTTGCATCTTCTTCCTCCAAAAAGTAACGTTAACTGTACGTCACCCTTGGAAGACTATTTATCGGGGGAATCTCAATCTGACTTAGGGCATCTCTACAACCCCCTTGCCAAATCCACTTTGATATCTTGCACCGCTTCCAATCCCACCGCGATGCGCAACAGGCCTTCGGTGATACCCGCCACATCCCGTGCTTCCTGACTAATACGGGCGTGGGTAGTACTGGCGGGGTGAGTAAGCGTACTCTTGGTATCACCTAGATTGGCGGTAATCGAAATTAAACGAGTGGAGTCTATCACCTGCCATGCGGCTTCTTTTCCACCCTTCATTTCGAATGAAACGATGCCACCACCAGTTTTCTGTTGGCGCCGGGCAAGCTCGTACTGCGGATGCGACGCTAAGCCGGGATAATAAACTCGCGCCACATTTGGCTGCGCCTCCAGCCAGCGAGCAATTTCCATAGCATTAGTAGAATGAGCCTCCATGCGGATTTTTAGAGTTTCCATTCCCTTCAGAATTACCCAGGCATTGAATGCGCTCAGAGTTGGGCCAGCAGTACGCAAGAAGCCATGCACCCCTTTTTCCATCACCAGCTCGCGTTTCCCCAGCACTGCGCCACCCAGCACTCTACCCTGACCATCGAGATACTTGGTAGCAGAGTGGATCACGAGGTCGGCGCCCAACTCCAGCGGCCTTTGCAGTATCGGTGAACAAAAACAGTTGTCGACCGCAAGCCACGCCCCAGTTTTTCTCGCAACTACAGCCAGCGCTGCGATATCGGAAATTTCAGTAAGCGGGTTTGACGGGGTTTCTACAAAGAAAAGTTTTGTGTTGGTTTTTACTGCCGCCTGCCATGCTGCAACATCGGTGGCTGAAACAAACGTGGTCTCAATACCGAAACGTTTGAGGATATTGTTAAACAGGTTTACCGTGGCACCAAACAGGCTGCGTGAAGCGATAACGTGATCCCCTGCAGAGAGCAATCCCATTACGCAGGCAAGTATTGCCGACATGCCGGAAGAAGTGGCAACACAGGCCTCCGCTCCCTCCAGTGCAGCAAGTCGTTCCTCAAAAGCAGTAACAGTAGGATTGGTGAAACGCGAATATATATTTCCAGGTTCCGCGCCGGAAAATCGTGCGGCAGCTTGGGCAGCACTATCAAACACATAGCTTGAGGTAAGATACAAAGCCTCGGAGTGTTCATTGAATTGACTGCGGTGAATACCGGTATGGAGCGCCAGCGTTTCCAGTTCAAAATCGTCAGACATGGGAGACCCTCTCCAAATAAAAAAACCCGTTCAGCCTTTGCTAAAACGGGTTTCCCACGCTTTAGCTGTATTTATAACGCGCCCGCAAGCTGAATATCAAATCGGCGCACAATCACAAATTACACTTGGTAAATATTTTTGTCAAATCGCCGTTAATCTGCTGCCACCAAATTCAAGTCCAGTTGCGTGCTGGATCTGGCTTGCGCTAAGGCAAGGCCGCCATTGCGTTGCGCCTCAATAATAGCCAGGTATTCAGGCGTAACATCACCAGTGATGTAATTACCATCGAAACAGGAAGTCTCATAACGTGTAATGGATGGATTAACCCGGCACACATCTTTCTTGAGGGAGTCGAGATCCTGGTAAACAAGATGATCCGCGCCGATTTCTCGGCAAATATCATCGTCATTGCGTCCAGTGGCAATCAGTTCCTGGCGCGTTGGCATATCAATCCCGTAGACATTTGGAAACCGTACTGGCGGCGCGGCTGAAGCAAAATATACTTTGTGCGCCCCGGCTTCCTGTGCCATTTGTACAATTTCTCGGCTGGTGGTGCCGCGCACAATGGAGTCATCCACCAATAATACGTTCTTGCCACGGAATTCCACACTCATCGCGTTGAGCTTCTGCCTCACCGATTTACGCCGCTGCTGCTGCCCTGGCATGATGAAAGTACGGCCAATGTAACGGTTCTTGACGAAACCCTCGCGAAAGTTTAGCCCCAGGCGATTGGCAAGCTGCAAGGCACTAGGACGGCTGGAATCAGGAATTGGAATTACCACATCAATATCTAGATGCCGCATGGTCTTAGTGATTTTATCGGCCAGACTCTCACCCATGTTCAGTCGTGTCTCGTATACTGAAATACCATCCATTACCGAATCGGGACGCGCCAGATAGACATATTCGAAAATACATGGGTTAAGCGTAGGGTTGATAGCGCATTGTTTGCTATGGAAATTACCATTCTCGTCAATAAAAACCGCCTCGCCCGGTGCAATATCACGTACCAGTTTGAACCCCAGTGTATCGAGCGCTACGCTCTCAGATGCTACCAGATACTCGATCCCATGTTCGGTATCGGCACAGCCAAATACTAGCGGGCGGATACCGTAGGGATCACGGAAGGCCAGCAACCCGTAACCTGCGATCATTGCTACTACTGCGTAAGCACCGCGGCAACGCCGGTGTACACCGGCAACCGCAGCAAAAATAGCAGCAGGATCAAGCTGATGGTTTTTCGTGCTCCTTTGCAACTCATGTGCAAGCACATTGAGCAACACCTCAGAATCGGAATTGGTATTGACGTGACGTAGGTCTTCACGAAACAACTCCTGGTTAAGTTGTGCTGCATTGGTGAGATTGCCGTTGTGTCCCAATACGATGCCAAACGGCGAGTTGACGTAAAAGGGCTGGGCCTCGGCGCTAGATTCAGCAGAACCAGCGGTCGGGTAGCGCACATGGGCAATACCCATATTGCCAGCCAGCGCACGCATGTTACGAGTTCTAAATACATCCCGAACCAAGCCTCCACCTTTTTGCATGTGGAAAGTATTGCCCTGCGCAGTAACTATGCCAGCAGCATCCTGTCCACGATGCTGCAGTACCAACAGCCCGTCATAAAGCAGCTGGTTGGCAGGCGATTGTGCGACTACACCCAGAATTCCACACATGATTACATCCCGGAAAGAGCGTACAGGTTAATGCCGCATGAAAAAAGTGTAAAGAAATTTACTTCGCGTTTTATTCTGCACCATATTGACGAGGACTGTCCCCCATCTCTGTACCATAATCAGGGAACCTCTATCGTTCATAATGAATACGCTTGGACAAATCTTGTGGCAGCCAAGGCATTATCATCTTTACCGCTGTTTCGAGCGGCTTACTAAATAGGGCCTTCTGCCAGAACGATTCTTGTGGGAGCGCAGTCATCCCTGATGCCAATACAATCAGCAGCACTACCAGCAACCCGCGTGCAAGACCGAACAATGCACCAAAAAGTCTGTCAATAAATCCCAACCCCACTGTCTTTACCATGGCTGAGGCCAGCATGCCGACCAGACTCATTCCCAACAATGCCGACAAGAATACCGCAACAAATGCCACCAACATGCGTAGCGACTCTCCATGGATGCCAGCCGGCAGCATCAATGCAAAACTTGCCGCCAAAGAGTTCGCTGCCATGAACGCTACTACCCAACTCACCAGCGCCAATAACTCGCGCACTGCACCACGCGCCACACTCAGCAAAATCGATGCAGCCAATACGCTTAGGACAGCGTAATCGAAAATAGTCATTTGCAAAAATGAGAAAAATTACCGGAGCAAGCTTTCTCCACATGGCAATCGCTATTACTTCGTTGCATCCAAGCTATAAATTCCATCATGGAATTATTGAGCTGTCACTACACCATCAAGCCCCAACTTTTTCAATTTCTCACGCATTTCCTCTGCCGTTCCGCGAATAGGGAAAGGGCCGATACGCACACGGATTACTTCACCCTTGTCGGTGTTGATATTTTCCATATAGGTATTGATGCCATTTGAAATGAGATTTTGCTGCTGTTGCCTTGCCTTGACTGGATCAGAAAACGCACCCAATTGCACCACAAATGCACCTGTAGCAGCGACAGATTTTTCAACTCGGGATTCAGTCTTTAAATCAGATTTATTCTCAACTGGTTTCTCTACCGATTTCCCTACGGCTTGTGCTGACTGCGGTAGAGATTGAGATTTCACCTGCTCTGTTTGCGCAGCTTGTTGTGCTATTGCTTCCGGTTCTTCAGCAGCAGCGATAGCTGACACCCCTGCCTCGGGAACAATCTTGGGGGAAAACTCGCCTGCTGAATTTTCCGAAGGAATACGGATGTCAATCTCATGACTCCCCTGCTTCGGTTCGCTGTCGAGCACCATCGGTAGAATCACAATCGCAGCGATCACCAGTACAGCCGCCCCAATCAGGCGTCTTCTGGCACTTTTCCTTAATTTAATTTCTTCTTCAGTGATTGTTTTTGCCATTTGAATCTGTCTGTTTACTACTGTCGGCGCTTAACTGTATTGCGATATCCTAACACTTCACTCACAGTATGGAATGAGCCGAAAACGCAGATTCTATCATTTTCGGTCGCTTGCTCACAGGCATATGCATAGGCCGTAGCAGTATCTGGAAAAACGCGGATTACCCCTCCTGCTCCCACTACATTCACACCTTCCAGCACCTGCAGTAGTTCATCGGCAGAGGCGCCGCGTGGCGCATTGATACCCGCCACCAACCACACATCCACTCTGGACATGAGCGATCGCACCACACCGGCCATATCTTTATCCCTGAGCATCGCGAATACTGCATAAGTCTTCTGATAGCGATCCATATTATCAAGATTGATAGCCAGAATATGTGCAGCACTTGGATTATGCGCTACATCCAGCACTGTCAGCGGCCGTCCTGGTAATACCTGAAACCGTCCCGGCAATGTTACTTCCATCAGGCCCTGGCGTATATCGCCCATGGTAACCGGCAAACTGTCCTTGAGCGTATCCAGCGCAGCGAGGCAGGCACTGGCGTTGCGCAATTGACAAGTACCACGTAGGGCAGGATGGGGGAGCGCATGACGCTTGCCTCCTGCTCCCCAATAGCCCCATAGAGTTGCATCGGCTGAGTACCCAAAGTGTTCGCCAATATGCATGAAATTCGCACCAATTACCTCTGCATGTCGACGGACAGCAGCAGGAACATTTGGCTCTGAACAGATTGCAGTTCTGCCGCTTCTAAAAATTCCAGCCTTCTCGAATCCGATTTCCTCCCGCGTGTTACCGAGATAATCCATATGATCGAAGTCCACGCTAGTCAACACTGCACAGTTAGCATCAAAGATATTGACTGCGTCCAGACGCCCACCCAACCCTACTTCCAGAATCGCAACATCCACCCCAGCCTGACTGAACAACTGCATTGCCGCCAAGGTTCCAAACTCAAAATAAGTCAGAGAAATACCACTATCTATCCGTGCCGAATCGACCGCATCAAAAGCTCTACATAAATCATCGTCACTTGCCTCCTGCTGATTTATCCTCACTCGCTCGTTATAGCGCAGCAAGTGCGGCGAAGTATAGCAAGCGACACGATACCCGGCACGGCTCAAAATTGCCTCCAGCATGGCGCATGTCGAACCCTTACCATTGGTGCCACCGACAGTAATAATGGGAAAAGACGGTGTAAGACCCATTATGGTCTTGACCTGATCGACACGCTCCAACCCCATCTCGATGGTCTTGGGGTGGAGGTATTCGAGATAACTCAACCAATCAGATAGAGTTCTTGGTTTTGAATTGGATTCGATCATTTGCTGTCACACGCCGTCCTGACAATGAAGCCACGATACGGATCATTTGCTGCAGCAAGCGCTACCATGGATCAGGATGTAGGGGCAGGCACCCGCATCAGTAACGTGCACAGATTGGCGAGCTTATCGCGCATCTGCCTGCGATCCACGATCATATCTATCGCCCCATGCTCTAGCAAGAACTCGGCACGCTGAAAGCCTTCCGGTAGAGTTTGACGCACTGTCTGTTCGATCACCCTTGGCCCGGCAAAACCGATCAGCGCTCCAGGTTCGGCGATTACCACGTCGCCAATGAAGGCAAAACTGGCCGATACGCCACCCATGGTAGGATCGGTAAGTACCGAGATAAAAGGGATTTTCTCCTGACTTAGCTGGGTAAGTACCGCTGATGTCTTGGCCATTTGCATCAGCGATAACAACCCCTCCTGCATGCGCGCTCCACCACTGGCGGTAAAACATGCAAACGGCATATGCTGCTCAATGCATACCTGTACTCCGCGCACAAAGCGTTCGCCCACCACCGAACCCATCGAACCACCCATGAAACCAAATTCGAACGCGGCTACCACCAAGGGTATAGTCTTGACGCTACCCTGCATTACCACCAGCGCATCGTCTTCGTCAGTATCTATTTTCGCCTGTGATAGGCGAT
>CAMDAX010000003.1 GCA_945888885.1 Nitrosovibrio sp. Nv4
GAAACAGCATCTCCTGAAGCCGGGACAGGAGACAGTTTAGCCATCGCTTCCATTACTAATTGGAACGGCAAAAGCTACCGGTCGATGCGTGCCACTAGCGTTTTTCTTGTTTTACTCTTCCTTTCCTCGCCCACATTTGCTGCTGGAACCAATTCCATTTCCAACGCGGAGGCCATCGATGGCCTGAAGCAGGCGCTCACCCAGGGCGCCAATACGGCGTTAGCTAAGCTAGCGGCAAGCGATGGATTCCTCAGCAACCCTAAAGTCAGGATTCCGCTACCGAAGTCGCTACAAAAAGCGGAAGGGATGATGCGCAGTTTCGGCATGAAAAAGCAGGCTGATGCATTGATCATCGCCATGAATCGCACGGCGGCGGCGGCAGCACCTGAAGCCATGATATTGCTGGTAGATGCCGTAAGAAAAATGACCGTAGAAGATGCCAAAGGGATACTTGGCGGCGGCGATGATGCGGCCACTGAATACTTCCGCGACGCTACCTCGGACTCTCTCGCTGAGAAACTCCTGCCCATCGTGAGAAAAGAAATTGCCCAGTCAGGGCTGCTCAACCAACTCAACGAGTTTGTCCGCAGGGGTGTGAAGTTAGGCCTGGTGACAGAAAAAGAGGTAGACGTTGAAAACTACCTGACACAAAAAATCCTGGATGGTTACTTTCTGATGATGGCAGAAGAAGAGCGCGCCATCCGCAAAGACCCGCTAGGTCAGGGTAACAAGCTGCTGCGAGAAGTATTCGGCGCACGCAAGTAGAAACTTGCATCATGTGGCTGGAATAGTGCATCAATTCCAGTCAAGCGAACCTTATGCTGCACCTTGGTTACATCCAAAATAGTTACCGTGTCGCCATCGGCAACCCCTACCACTTTACCGGTAAGCCAGTCCATGCCGGAAAAGATAAAGCCAGCGGAAGGCTGGCTCCTACGATAGATCGCGAGAAGATCATTATTGGAGCATAGCTCTTTTTACTTTGAAGCTATTGTTATCCCAAATCAATATCGCTTCCGTCATTACCCCTTGCACGCAGAGTGGCGATACGCTCCGAGTAACTCCTCTCGATTTCAACAGCGACGAGAGGTCTCTGCGCCAAGTTTTTCAGTCGTTTAGGGGTGGATTTTTCAACCGCACACCTTACTACGCATTCGTCGAGACAAAGGTCTTTGGATAGCGCTTTTATTAGGGCATTAAGATTTCCACGCCCATCCAATGCTTCTATACGAATAATTTCAGCAGCAACAATACCCTGCGCTTCCCATTTATTACGGGTCTCTTTCGAAGCGCGTTCAACAGCTTTTCTTGCAATTGTGATATCCACGCCTTTGACAACAGCTAATGCAGCGGCAAGATCAGATAATTTCTGAAGCTCTAAGGCCCTTTCACGTTCTGCCCGGCAGATTTTTTCTTTTTTATCATAATAAGCATAGACAACGCATCCTACGATTATTATTAACAATAATACCCAGTGTCCATTATCCATAGCGTAGCTGCCTTTTACATGGCCTCAGTTTGTTATCGAATCCTAAGTATGTGAGAAGCGATCAAGGATGCCTCCTCTGTTGGTACGGTGAGTCACTTTGCCTGCGGAATTCTTGAAGGTAGATCGAACCATCAGGATTCTGTGTAGCCCATCCTCGCAATCCGTTCTGGTCATAGATAGGTTTGGGATCTGATGGGTAAATCTGCGGGCGCTGGGCATCACGACGACGATCCTCCTGAGCATCAATGGAGAGCGGTGAACTGCCTCCGTAAATGTCCTGTGCGCTCACGGGCGCTAGGAAGGTAATCTTTATAAGACCCACAACAACTAGGATTTTTTTCATTTGAGCCCTCACTTCCGGAATAGATAGTTGACCTACAAGTTTTTAGTTCTACAGATTTGCCTTGTTCGTCCCTGCAATGCTTTATTGAACACTTCTCCTCCACAAACTTATACTGCCGTGGTTCCGCTCTCTATCAACAAAACGAATGAATTTACGATAGCTTGGCCAGCATGAGCGTCTATACGCGTATCGCGACTGGTTACCTCCATAGAGCATAAATTCTGGTTGTCCATTGGGGTTTCCAAGAACGATCCTTGCGAATATTTGCTTGGAATCTGTGTAATTCGTCCAGTTATGACCGAACGCAGCGTGACCAGGTTGGATCACAGCAACAGCCTTTGGCGTTACAGAGTTCCCAACATAGAGCGCCTGGTATGCGGCCACCCCATCAGAACAGAGATAGAGCAGACTAAACCGGAATGGCCCGTGACTAACTGGAACAGACTCACTGCGCTGAAACAGAGACCAATAACAAAACGGTTTTTTCATCTCCTCACGGTAGCGCAATGGATTACCGTCTGAGGGGAAAAGCAACAGTGGGTGATATCCATTTGGAGTTAACTCACGTTCTGTCACAGAGCGGGTTGCGATAAGGTCGTAACCAGTGAATCCTTCCTCTTTCAAAGCGCTCATGCATTCGTCTTGGTCATACCCATAATCAACATAGACAAAACTCAGGATATTGCCCGCCAGACGCCTGACTGGGTCGCCATCAAAACCAGAAGACGGATAATAAAGTGAGTCACGCAATACATCGTAAAGCGGAAACGACTCGCTCATCATCGTAGCTGGTGTTAGATCCATCAGCCACGATGGCATGGTTATTTCCGACAATAGTTTGAGCATTGAGGTCTCCTATACCCATTTCATTCGGGGCACTTCTCTTATCAGCTAGTCCGCTTAACTCTGCTTGACTCTGCTTGATTTCTACTTGATCTACTTTTAAGTATCATAGGCCTCATTCTGAAGCCTTTCCGCCTCTATGCTTTGACGGAGAATCTCCTCAGCCTCAACCTCCGATGGGATGCGGCCTTCAATACTTCTCCCAGCCACAAATTCATCGATACATTCCACTAGAGCTGGAGATAATCCGAGTTCAGTCAGATGCCGAAGAATTGCCTGCTTTTGGTCTAAACTCGTGCATCCCTCAAAGTACCAGCCCTTGGAAAGTGGATGTCGCTGTTTCATCCAAGACGCATTCTTGGAAACAGAAGATTCACCATCCTTTCTGCGAGAATGCCGAGACAATAATTGATAAGTGCGATCTACTTGGCCTGCGGCAATTTTGTTCAGAATGTACGCCATTCTGGTGACTTGTGTATTCCTGGCAGGCTCGTCATCCAAGAACCCCTTGCGTCCATCTGGGGGCGCATTCTTTTCCCATTTCAACATCAATACTAAGTACAAGTATTCAACGCTATTTCCGATTCCCATGATCGCTCCTTTATGTATAACGTGAACGGTTGTCATTTTGGTACCAATCGGTAAAGCACTTGGGTGAGCCTCTCTTTCAGAAAACTCTTCTTCCATTCAAGCCCCCGTCAAAGCTTGATTCGTTTGTGCCGCTTGCCCGCTGTAATCAATGCTCCATCCACACTAATTACAATATACGCATTCATCCACTCGCTCATGCGGCGAATAACTTCTCGACCCATAGCTCGTTCCAAGTTTCGACGCGCACTGTGTGTGAATACGACAACAATGCCGCCATGATGGTCATAGATTTCTTTGCCAAAATCCCGAAGCCAATCAATGATCAGATTCGGAATCCCTCTTTGCTGGCAACGAATTGCAGCATGGGTTGATTTGTTCATTTCTCTGCACCCCTCTTTGCTTTACTACCGAATTCTTTGTCGATTTCCTCGAAGAGTTTTTGCGCTTTTTCCGACTCCTGGCGACTCGCATCGGCGAGAGTCCACTCCTCTTTACCAGGACGTTTGATCCAGAGGTATTTCCACGCATTTCGATTCTTTTGAGCGATTGTATTGGCCAAGGCGCTAGGAGAAATAGATTCACCTTGATACATGATTTCGTCACTATCTACTTTTGCATAATGGTATTGCTTCATATATCTCATGCGAATCTCTGTACCATGAGGCAGAAAGATGGAGGTGTTTTTGTACTTCCATGTATAACCACGAGACTCTGAGGTGACGGTCTTGGGCAGAATGTCATCTGCTTTCCAACTCATTTCAAAAGTAAAGTAGCTCATTGCAAGTTCAACTGCTTCTGTTGGGTCGAACTTGACCCCATGTTCGAGATAAGCGTTCTCTAATTCTTTAAGTGATTTGAATTCAACTAGGACTGCAATTTGCGATTTCATGTTCTACCTCCTGTGATCTGGTAGTTTCACTATAACCCAGATAAATAACACAGTCAAGGATATATAAATAAATAAATAAGCTCAATAAAACATAAAATAGAGATAATGTCGGCGCGGGCAAAAATGTGAAGCAACGTATTGGAGATTGAATAGCCGAGTGTTTTGTGTAGAATAGTTGTGTAAAGACTGCGGGTAACAGGTCACCCTCGCCTATTTTGAATCCTCAAGGATCATCTCGAATGCTGTGGTGCCTGGGCCAGTAACGTGCAAGTGCCGCGCACTCGACCAGACTGGCACGCAATCTGACCACCGCACGGCTTTGTTCGGCCGTATCAAATACCTGGGAAAATTCTTCCAGTCCAAGGCGCAATGCGTAGTCCGCCCGCACGCCGCCATAAAAAGGGCGTTCGAACAAGCTACAAACCGGAAGCTGAGAAATATCCAGGAAAGCGGGGGGAGTCCAACAACGGCAGATGATCTAACTACAATGCGACAATACTCCGATCTGTTGCGTCAGGCCAAGTGTACGCACGCCGCTCAATTCAGCTCGTCATCTTTCCAGTATTTAGTCCCTTTAACTGTAGCCTGAAGCGCAAGTCCACTTTCCGTTAACTGGTAAATTGTTATGCCATCGAGCAAGACCTCTCCTCCTACTGCTGCGCCTTTATCACTGGCTTTGGCCGCTGCATCGGCATGTGCTCCGAATTCCCAGCCGCTGTCGACAAATCTTTTCATAGTTGCCTGATCATGAAAAATAAATATGGCGCGAAAATCCTTAACGCCAAGTCCTAAGCCGATACCAAGCTCTCCCATTTTCATATAAACGGGTTTAGTCTTGTTGCCGCTGACAACCCCATAACCACCACCGAAGCTGGCGAAAATTATATTAACATTGGCGTTGCTGAAAACCGCATAACCGGGTGCCGCTGCAATCTGGGCTTTCGCCTCAGGGCGAACTTTATAAAGCGCCGACAGGGTCTCGTTTTTCATAGAGAGAATAGCCTGGCGTTTCCCTTCCGGGGTTGTGCCACCTGTAGTGGCGCAACCACTCAAAATGAGGGTAATTACAAGGCTGCACAATCCGATTTTTACTCGTTTCATTTTTTATACTCGGTGGATTTAATTTTTAAGTGTACCACTTGATAGCAGCTTGGCTTGGATTCTCCTCCAAGCCAAATTACAAGCCACTTTTGGCACCTGTTTGGAAATGAGCACCCCCCATAGTTCAACCTCAGACAGGCAAAGATAAAAGAGCTTGCCCAGAACTTTCGATACTTAAGGGTGTCGTATGGTGCGTATAAAGCATAATTTCTTGACTAACTGCCAATTTCCCTTTAAATTGCAGGGTCTCTTCTCTCCGAAATTTACCCGAAAAGGATTGCAGCCACATGACCTTAGGCCTGATTGACTTACCCTGGTGGGGCTATATTGTAGTTACCCTGGTTCTCACCCATATCAGCATTGCCGGTATCACCATCTTTCTGCATCGCCATCAGGCGCACCGGGCACTGGATCTGCATCCCATAGCCAGTCACTTTTTCCGTTTCTGGCTGTGGCTTACCACTGGCATGGAAACCAAGGAGTGGGCAGCAGTTCACCGCAAACATCATGCCAAGTGCGAAACCGCTGAAGACCCCCATAGCCCGGTAATTTATGGTATCGGCAAAGTGCTGAGAGAAGGCTCTGAACTCTACCGGAAAGAAGCCAAAAATCCGGAGACCTTGGAGAGATATGGTCATGGCACTCCCGATGACTGGCTGGAGCGTAACGTCTACACCCGTCACAGCGCCAAGGGTGTTGCACTGATGCTGATTATTAATGTCATCTTGTTTGGCCCCATCGGGCTCACCATGTGGGCAGTACAAATGCTCTGGTCACCCGTCATGGCTGCCGGCATCGTTAATGGTGTAGGTCATTTTTGGGGTTATCGTAACTTTCAGGCAGAGGATGCCAGCCGCAATATCGTCCCTTGGGGCATTCTCATCGGTGGGGAAGAATTACATAATAACCACCATGCTTATGCCACTTCTGCGCGGCTATCCAATAAATGGTATGAGTTCGACATCGGCTGGATGTACATATGCATTCTGGAATTCATGGGACTCGCTCAGGTGAAGAAGGTCGCGCCTAAATTGCGCCTGAATACAGCCAAGACCCAATGCGATTTTGATACGCTGCAAGCCGTTATTTCTCATCGTTATGAAGTGCTGGCGAAATATACCCAGTCCCTCAAGCTCACGCTCGCTAAAGAAATTGATCACCTGAAAGAAGTAACTACACATCACGGCGTAGATCGTTCCACGCTCAAACGTTGGGTACTGGCTGACTCCAAAACCTTGAAAGAAGATGAGCGCGTCAAGTTGAATCTGATGCTGAGCAAGACCATGACGTTAGACAAAGTCTATACCATGCGCGAGGAACTCATGTCTGTGTGGCAGCGCTCCGCTGCAACCAAAGATGAGCTGGTTAAGCAGTTAGAAGACTGGTGCCGCCGCGCAGAAGAAAGTGGCATCGATGTACTGGAGAATTTCTCCCGCAGGCTGCGTTGCTACGTATAATGTAGCGTTAAAGAAAAAGCACCAGTAAAAAACCCGCCATTGGCGGGTTTTTTACTGGTGCTGCATATTTTTCCCGGTTGTTTGTTCACCGCAGTAATGCAGTACAACCATGCGTCTTTACCGCAAGAACTCTACTTGAGTTTGGTTTCTTTGTATTTGACGTGTTTGCGCGCCACCGGATCAAATTTCAGAATTTCTATTTTTTCCGTAGTGGTGCGTTTGTTCTTGGTGGTGGTATAGAAGTGGCCTGTTCCAGCCGAGGATTCAAGTTTAATTTTCTCGCGCATGAGAATTCCTTAGGTTATTTATTCGCTTGTTTTCACTTATTAGATGCTTTCACCGTTGGCGCGCATTCCCGCCAGCACAGCATCAATACCGTTCTTGTCTATAGTGCGTAGCGCTGCATTGGACAAGCGCAATCTGATCCAGCGGTTCTCGCTCTCAACCCAGAATTTACGACGCTGCAGGTTAGGCAGAAAACGCCGTTTGGTCTTGTTGTTAGCGTGGGAAACATTGTGACCGGACATGGGTTTCTTGCCGGTGACTTCGCATACTCGTGCCATGATGATGCACTCCATTTTTCGCAAAAGGGCGCATTATATCCCGATTCCGATGAATTTCTCAAGACCACCTCTAAAAATCCATATTCCATCACAATACTTTGTTGATATCTTACTGCGCCTGACCGCACTATTCGCCCTGAAGGAAGTCTCCCTTTGGAGATGTACTGTCTGCGGCAGGCGCTCGTCTTTACCTCGTTTAACTTTCAAACTTGAATTAGAGACACCCTGAAATCAAATCAGACCGCGCTCGGCAAATGACATTGCGACTCCACTGCCAATGATGAAATGGTCCAGTACCTTCACGTCCACCAGCGCGAGCGCCTGCTTCAACGACTGGGTTAGAATCTCGTCGGCCTGACTTGGTTCCGCCACACCAGAAGGGTGATTGTGAGCGAAAATCATTGCCGCCGCATTGTGATGTAACGCCCGTTTCACCACCTCACGCGGGTACACGCTGGTTTGAGTAAGAGTGCCGCTGAACAACTCCTCGGTGGCAATGGCACGGTTCTGGGCATCAAGAAAAATACCGACAAAAATCTCGTGCTTTTTACCTCCGAGGCTGAGGCGCAAGTAGTCACGCACCAATTTTGGCGCATTCATGGCGTCACCACTTTTCAGCTCTTCCCCCAGAGCCCGTCGTGCCATTTCCAATACCGCCTGCAATTGCGCATACTTTGCCGGGCCCATTCCGGGCATCTGACAAAATGTGCTTTGGCTGGCAGCAAATAATCCTGTCAAACTGTCGAAACGCTTAAGCAGATCACGCGCCAGATCTACCGCACTCTTCCCCGCCATGCCGGTTCGCAGGAATATCGCCAGAAGCTCGGCATCGGAAAGATACGCCGCACCATTTTTCAGGAGCTTTTCACGCGGACGTTCGGATTCTGGCCAGTCTGGTATTGCCATAATTTATTCTGTAATTTCGATATTTGAGCAACGCAAAAAGATAACAGATAAACAAAAGATAGAACGTGCGCCCGGAAAAAGCAATCAAACCGGAGCCAGCACCATCCCTCTGTAATTCAACGCGGTTTTTAGGTTAAACTCTTACTCCCCCCCTGCTGGATGGTTCATCATAATTATGGCTAACATACCCTCCCTGACCGCCAAGCGCCTGCTGTTAGGATTAACTGGCGGTGTGGCTGCGTACAAAGCGGCAGAGTTGGCACGCCTGTTGATACAGGATGGCATGGAAGTGCAGGCAGTAATGACCGAATCAGCCTGTCGTTTTGTCGGTCCAGCCACGTTACAGGCATTGACCGGCAAGCCAGTGTTCACCGATCTGTGGGACACCCGCGTTGCCAACAACATGGCGCATATAGACCTTTCGCGCAATGCAGATGCAATTCTTGTCGCTCCCGCCAGCGCTGACTTTATCGCCAAACTCGCCCATGGTCTGGCCGATGACCTGCTTTCGACATTGTGCCTTGCGCGCGACTGCCCCTTGCTGGTCGCCCCTGCCATGAATCGACAGATGTGGGAACACCCGGCTACTCAACGCAACCTCGCCACGCTACGACTCGATGGCGTGACGATACTAGATCCCCATAGTGGCGCCCAGGCCTGTGGCGAGACCGGCATGGGACGCATGCTGGAGGCACAGGAGCTGGCCAAAGCGGTACACGCTGTTTTTCGACCCGAGCTACTGCGAGGCAGGTGCGTGCTTGTTACTGCCGGACCGACCTACGAGGCAATTGATGCTGTTCGCGGCATCACCAATTCAAGTTCCGGGAAAATGGGCTATGCTGTAGCCCGTGCGGCATTGGAAGCGGGTGCGGACGTCACGCTCATTTCTGGCCCGGTGTGCCTGGAACCCCCTGCTGCGGCCCGGCTCATCAACGTAGTGAGCGCGCGGGATATGCTCGTAGCAGTGAAGAATGTAGTTTCATATGCCGATATTTTTGTGAGTGTTGCAGCGGTGGCGGACTACCGTGCTGCCAGTGCCAGTAAACAGAAAATAAAGAAAACTGGTGGCGATATCACTCTGGAACTCACTCCCAATCCCGATATTCTGGAGTACGTGGCAAATCTGCCCAAGCCACCATTCTGTGTTGGTTTTGCGGCGGAGACGGAAAATCTGAAGGTAAATGCAGCACTCAAACGGCGCGGGAAAAAGTTGCCGCTGCTTGCTGCCAATCTGGCTCAGGATGCTATCGGCTCTGATGAAAGCGCATTGGTTCTGTTCGACGACGAGGGCGAACACCCTCTACTGAAAGCACCAAAAATAGTGCAAGCACAACGCCTGATTCAACATATCGCAGCTCTGTACGAAAAACAAAGATCCTGATATTAGAGCATCTCTAAAAATCCGGATTTCGTCACAATATTTTGTTGCTCATAAAAATGTTTCCTTATATATCAAACATATGCCGCGTTTACATTTTTTGTTTCTGCCTGGTCTGGTTTAGAACTTCAGATTTTTAGAGACGCCCATTATCCCATGATAAAAATAGACATCAGAATTCTCGACCCACGTCTAAAGACCGAGCTTCCGGCCTATGCCACATCCGGCTCTGCGGGCTTGGATCTGCGAGCGTGCACTAATCATATGATGACTATCCAACCTGGGGAAACCTGCCTGATTCCCACCGGCATCGCCATCCATCTTGCCGACCCCGGACTCGCAGCGATAATTTTGCCGCGTTCCGGGTTGGGTCACAAGCATGGCATAGTCCTGGGCAATCTAGTCGGGCTGATCGACTCTGACTATCAGGGACAGATACTTGTTTCTTGCTGGAATCGTGGACAGACACCGTTTCTGCTGAATCCGCTGGAGCGGATCGCGCAGCTGGTGGTAGTGCCGGTGGTGCAAGTGGATTTTAACGTGGTGGATGACTTTGAACAAAGTCATCGTGGCGAAAATGGTTTTGGCAGCACCGGCAAACTTTGATGCGCCAACTTGCATTTTTCCTCGTTTTTCTTTTATCGCTGCCGGTCAGCGCCGAGATGCCTCTTATCCAGCTTAAAATTGCTAACCACACCCTTCCCGTTGAGGTTGCCCACACTCAAACATCCCGCTCACAGGGGTTGATGTATCGACAGTCGATGGGCGAGAACAGCGGCATGCTGTTCGTGTTTCCCGAAGCTGGCCGTCACAGCATGTGGATGGCTAATACTGACATTCCGTTGAGCGTTGCCTTCCTTGACAAAAATGGCGTGATTCTCAACATCGCTGACATGGTGCCCCACACCAGAACAGCGCATAGTTCCGCTGGTGCAGCGAAATATGCGATCGAAACAAATGTTGGCTGGTTTAAAACAAGAGAAATAAAAGTAGGTGCGCAAGTCATAGGGCTGAAAAAGGCACCGGCAGCAGAATAACCCGAACATAGCTTTGCGCGCCTACATTTGGCTACCTTAGCGCATTTTAGCGCATTCCCGGAAGCATGCTTTTTAATCCGCGCATCATTTTCGTCATTCCGCCTTTACTCATCATTTTCATCATTTTCTGAGTCTGCTCGAATTGTGCCAGCAGGCGGTTCACTTCCTGCACGGTAACTCCTGCTCCGGCAGCGATGCGGCGCTTGCGCGAAGCTTTCAGAATTTCCGGTTTGGTGCGCTCTTGTGATGTCATGGCATTGATGATGCCTTCAGTGCGTCCTATGACCTTGTCGTCCATTTTTACATTCTGCGCAGCCTTGCTCAATTGCGCGGGTAATTTGTCCATCATGGCGCTCATGCCACCCATGTTGCGCATTTGTTGAAATTGCATTTTGAAATCGTTCAGGTCGAAACTTTTTCCCGACTTCATTTTCTTTGCCAGCTTTTCAGCCTCGTTCTGATCTACTCCACGCTGAGCTTCTTCGATCAACCCCAGCACGTCACCCATGCCGAGGATGCGCGAGGCCATACGGTCAGGATAAAATGGTTCCAGCCCGGTTAATTTTTCACCCACGCCAGCAAACTTGATTGGCTTGCCGGTAATATGTCGCACCGATAACGCCGCACCCCCACGGGAATCGCCGTCGAGCTTGGTAAGAATAATGCCGGTTAGGGGCAATACCTCAGCAAATGCCTTAGCGGTATTGACCGCATCCTGTCCCTGCATTGCATCCACTACAAACAGAATTTCGATGGGCTTCAGCAAGGTATTCAGCTCACCTATTTCCCGCATCATGGCCTCATCTATAGCCAACCGCCCTGCGGTATCCATAATCATCACATCGTGGTGATGCCTGCGGGCAAAATCCAGTGCGGCAGTAGCGATCTCTCCAGGCTGCTGCCCTGTTTGCACCGGGAAAAAATCTGCACCCGTCTGCTTAGCCAGCAGCTCCAGTTGATGAATTGCAGCCGGGCGATAAATGTCGCAGGAAACCAGTAGTACTTTTTTCTTTTTCTGCTCCATCAACCACTTTGCCAATTTGCCGCTGCTGGTGGTCTTGCCGGCACCCTGCAACCCTGCCATGAGAATGACTGCGGGTGGCACGGTGACCAGATTGATATCAACCTTCTCTCCCCCCATGATGGCGATCAACTCCTGATGCACCACTCCCACCAGCGCCTGCCCCGGCGAGAGGCTGCTCATCACTTCCTGGCCGACGGCCTTTTCCTTGACGCGTGCAATGAACTCCTTGATCACTGGTAAAGCCACATCGGCCTCAAGTAGTGCCATACGTACTTCACGCAATGCTTCCTGAATATTACTTTCAGTCAGCCTCGCTTCGCCACGCAGGGTTTTGATGACACCGGAAAATCTGCTGGTAAGATTGTCAAACATGTCAAATGCCTCTCAAGAAAAATTGGTGTAAACTAGCCGGACATTTCCGCTTTGGGGCGTCTCTAAAAATCCGGATTTCGCTAAATACTTCGTTGCTCATAAAAAATTTTTCCTTACATATCGACCGTATACCACGTCTACATTTTTTATTTTCGCTTTGTCTTGTTTAGAACATCGAATTATTAGAAACATCCTTTAATCTGCAATATCAATCAATGTCCGGTATTCTAGCTTATCTCACCGCCTTCCTGCTGTATGGACTGATCGGTTGGCATTTATGGCGCACAAAATGGAATGCGCCGGCACAATCTGCAGACAACTCCGTTGTGGCTGCCGAATGGGAACGCTACGCCATTCTCGCACCGGTGATATTGCACGGCTTTACACTTTATCAATCCATATTCGCGGGTGATGGATTGAGTTTTGGTCTGGGTAACGCGATTTCTTCCATTGTGTGGCTCACCGCTCTGATTTACTGGCTGTCCAGTTTCTTCTACCGCCTGGAAGGACTGCAAACCCTGGTTGCGCCAGTGGCAGCAGTGGCAGTGTTGCTACCGCTGGCGTTTCCTTCGCTCCGCCCTCTGGCCAATACCGAACTACCCGCATTCAAAGCACATATTCTGGTCGCCATGCTGGCCTATAGCCTGCTCACCATCGCTGCGCTGCATGCATTGCTAATGGCAGTGGTGGAGCGCCGCCTGCATCACCCCACCATGCCTACGGTACTGACCAATCTCCCACCGCTTCTAGCTATGGAGAAGCTGCTGTTCCGCGTCATCTGGGCGGGATTTATACTGCTTACATTGACACTCATTAGTGGCGTCATGTTCTCTGAGGAAGTATTTGGTCAACCGCTAAAGTTTACCCACAAGACTCTGTTCGGCTTCGTTTCCTGGGGAGTGTTCGCTGCCTTGCTCACGGGTAGGCAACTCTACGGTTGGCGCGGGCGTATCGCCATCCGCTGGACACTGACTGGATTCAGCATATTGCTATTGGCTTATATTGGCAGTAAGTTTGTACTGGAAGTGGTTTTGCAGCGCTAGTGCGATATGCCGGAGAGCTAATTTCATCCGAACGATGCAAAGCCGCACGAATTTTCTGTCTGCTGAATCCTTGACAAATCCTTCCCCCGCTTTGATACTGAAATTCCTCCATTAGTATAAAGGCGCTTCTTGGAAGATATGCCGTTGTATGCGCTACTGAGCGTGCTGGTTATCTTGTTGATTCTGTCCGCATTTTTCTCACTTTCCGAAACCAGCATGATGGCGATCAACCGTTACCGGTTGAAGCATCTCGTCAAACAGGGAAATCATAGCGCCCACCTGACCACCCAGTTGCTGGCCAATACCGACAGGCTACTGGGAGTGATTCTGCTTTGTAATAATTTGCTGAATGCTGCTGCCGCGACACTGGTCGCGGTGATTGTTTCCACCCTCTTCGACCATAGTGACCTGGCCTTATTCATTGGTACGGTGTGCGTAACCTTCGCTATTCTAGTGTTCAGCGAAATTACGCCCAAAGTGGTCGCCGCCGCTTACCCGGAGCGTATTGCGCTGGCTTCAAGCTATGTACTGACACCGCTGCTGAAGTTGCTCTACCCGATTGTATGGTTCGTCAATCTGTTCGTACAGACACTGCTTACCATTCTGCACTTGAAGCCTGGAGCAAACCACACCACTCATAAAATAAGCCTGGAAGAGCTCAAAACTTTGGTGCTGGAAGCTGGGCATTTCATTCGGAAAAAGCACCAGAGCATGCTACTCAATCTGTTTGATCTTGAAACCATTACCGTTGACGATGTCATGGTGCCACGCGGCCAGATCGAAGCAATAGATCTGGAGGCCGACGATGAAATAATCCACAACCAGTTACTCACCTGTTATCACACCCGTCTGCCGGTATACCGGGGAACTCTGGACAACGTAACCGGTATAATTCACACACGCCGGGTGTTAAATCAGATGAAGAATGGAGAAATCACCGCTGCAAATCTGGAGAAAATTATGCGTGAACCATACTTCATTCCATCCGGCACGCCTCTGTTCTCACAATTGCAACTGTTTCAGGAAAACCGCGAACGAGTTGGCCTGGTGGTCAACGAATATGGTGAGTGGATGGGGCTGGTAACGCTGGATGATATTATCGAAGAAATCATCGGTGAATTTACCACGCACTCGCCGTCGCAGGCTGGCGCGTTCCTGACGCAGAAAGATGGCAGCATAATAGTTGAGGGCAGCAGCCTGCTGCGTGATCTCAACCGCAAACTCGGCCTGAGACTCCCGTTGGGTGGCCCAAAGACTCTTAATGGCCTGATCCTGGAATATTTCCAGGACATTCCTGAGGCAGGTACCAGCCTGAAAATTTCTGGCTATCCGATGGAAGTCATCCAGACCCAGGGTCGGATGGTCAAGGTAGTGCGAATTCTTCCTGTTCCGGGTGCGATTGCGTAGTGTTGAATCCAAATAATCCATTGAATCCGAATAACGCGAGATGATGCTAAGGAATCTTGCACACTCCTGCTATTCCTGGAGGCGTGGATTTAGACCTTGGTTTGAGCTACCCTTAGAAACATGAGGTGTTATAACAGTCCGTCATTGAGCGGTGCACTTCGAAACCGAATCTGCCATGATTCATCCAGAATTCATGGAGTAATTGAAAGGCTTTGTGAGTTCCTATTCGCACCAATCCCGGATGAATAAGCTATTGGGAAACGACACCTAAGGGACGGTCGTTCCAGATAATCAAGGAGCCATTATGGCGGGTATAGCCACAGGTGCAGGAAAAAAAGTTAAGGAGATCAATTATGCTTGGGAAGGCAAGGATAGATCCGGCAAAATAGTGAAGGGTGAGATGCGCGCTACCAGCACAGCAATTGTTACCTCCATGCTGCGTCGCCAGAATATCAATGCCACAAAAATCAAGAAAATCCGGTCGAGTGGCCGTGTCACTGCCAAAGACATTGCATTATTTACGCGCCAGCTCGCTACCATGATGAAATCGGGCGTTCCTCTGCTACAGGCTTTTGATATCGTCGGCAAGGGTAATAGCAATCGGGCGGTGGGCGGACTACTGATGAGCATTAAAAGCGACGTAGAAACTGGCAGCAGCCTGGCAAATGCTTTCCGCAAATACCCACTTTATTTCGACGCCCTGTACTGCAATTTGGTAGATGCAGGCGAAGCTGCCGGCATTCTTGACGATCTGCTGGATCGCCTCGCCACCTACAAGGAAAAAATTCAGGCAATCAAAAGCAAGATTAAAGCTGCCCTGTTTTACCCCATTGCAATTATCGTGGTAGCGTTTGCTGTTACCGCAATAATCATGATTTTTGTGATTCCTGCGTTCAAGCAATTATTCTCCGGGTTTGGCGCTGCCCTACCCGCTCCAACACTTATAGTCATGGCAATTTCAGATTTTTTTGTAGCCTACTGGTGGGCGATTTTTGGTACGATTGGTGGCAGCATCTATATTTTCTTCTATACATGGAAACGTTCCGTAGCTATGCAACGGGTTATGGATCGACTGGTGCTGAAACTGCCAATTTTTGGCAATGTCATCCGTAAGGCTATCATCGCACGCTGGACACGCACCCTTTCCACCATGTTTGCGGCGGGCGTTCCGCTAGTGGAAGCGTTGGATTCGGTCGCAGGTGCAGCAGGAAATTATATTTATTTTGAGGCTACCAAAAAAATTCAGATAGAAGTCAGTACCGGCAATAGCCTGACTGCTTCCATGGCAAACACCGAAGTCTTCCCCAGTATGGTGCTACAGATGGTGTCCATTGGTGAAGAATCTGGCGCGCTGGACTCTATGCTAAGCAAGGTAGCCGATTTTTTAGAAGCGGAAGTGGATGATGCGATAGCCGCACTTTCCAGTTTGATGGAGCCACTTATTATGGTAGTGCTGGGGACTCTCATCGGTGGCTTGGTGATTGCCATGTATCTACCAATCTTTAAAATGGGACAGATCGTTGGTTGAATTCGGAGAACAGGCATCAAAAAATCAAAATAGAACCCTTTAGGGCGCCGCTAAAAATCTGGATTTTTAGCGGCGGTCTCTACTCTCCCGGCACGCTGGACGCAACCGTATCCAGAATAGCGATTACTGATTTCAGGATACTCATGTCATTCATCCATCTGCTGCAAACTACTCCGGTTTTTTTTATTTCCCTTTGCGCTACCATTGGCCTGATGATGGGCAGCTTTCTGAACGTAGTTATCCACCGTCTGCCGCGAATGCTGGAACGGCAGTGGCAGCAACAATGTGCTGAGTTGCACGGCAAAACCGTTGAGGTGTCGCCACCATTTAATATCGTCACGCCCCGCTCTTCCTGCCCCCACTGCGGACATAAAATAACCGCGCTGGAAAATATCCCCATAGTGAGTTACCTGACTTTAAAGGGCCGTTGTTCACAATGCCGCACAACCATTTCCCCGCGCTACCCTATTATTGAGGCACTAACCAGCGTCATCAGCGGACTCATTGCCTGGCATTTCGGCTATGGTCTTGCCGCTTTCGCTGCATTGGCTTTTGCCTGGTCAATGATTGCGCTGGCATTTATTGACCTGGATACTCAATTGCTCCCCGATGACATTACTCTGCCTCTGCTGTGGGGTGGGCTACTGGTCAATTTAAACGATGGCTTTACCGATATTCACTCCGCCATTATTGGCGCAGTCGCCGGTTATCTTGCCCTGTGGTCAATATACTGGTGTTTCAAGTTTGCTACCGGCAAGGAAGGCATGGGATATGGTGATTTCAAACTGCTTGCCGTGATCGGTGCATGGTTTGGATGGCAAATGCTGCCACTGGTAATCCTGCTGTCTTCCCTAGTTGGTGCCGCAGTCGGTATTGGGTTAATAGTTGTAGCAAAACATGGGCGTGATGTCCCCATTCCATTCGGGCCATATCTGGTTGGCGGCGGTCTCATTGCTTTATTCTGGGGAGATCAGATCAATCGTGCCTATCTTGGTTTGCTTTAGCCCATGCCTTTGGTAATCGGCTTAACTGGAGGAATTGGCAGTGGCAAAACCAGCACTGCAAAATTCTTTGCGGCTCTGGGTGCCTCTGTTATAGATACCGATGAGATCGCGCATGAACTCACCCAACCACATGGCGCCGCTATTGACACAATACGGCAGGTTTTTGGTGAGAATTTCATCACTACGGAGGGCGCATTGGATCGGGAAAAAATGCGCAGCCTGGTATTTTCTAACAGTGCTTCTCGGCAAAAGCTTGAAGCAATCCTCCACCCTCTTATCCTCATGGAAGCAGTTAGCCGTGTCACGCTTACTTCTTCTCCTTACGTAATGATGATCGTACCACTGCTGCTCGAAACTGATGATTACCATAAAATGGTACAACGTATCCTGGTGACAGACTGTGACGAGCAGAAACAGATTGCTCGCACAATGGCGCGTAGCAGACTGGGTACACAAGAAGTTCATGCCATCATGGCGGCACAAATTACACGCCAGAAACGTCTGAAACAAGCAGATGATGTCATCATTAATGACAGTACCTTGGCACATCTCCAGCAACAGGTGGAGGCTTTGCACCAGAAATACCTTGCCCTATCAAACGAGAGTTAGTCCCATCTACTGCTGCATCACTGGCTGGAGATTGATTTTAATTTGTAAAATTCTGTTTCATAGAGCAGAATTAGACACATTCTGCCCCCCAACCTCCGGGCCATGCCATCGTGATTTGCTACGAACATCCTCTCAACGAGCGCATCCGCACTCTGCTGCGACTTGAGGATTTGTTCGACAAGATAATTTTCTTTTCAGCCAAGAATGATGCCATCGAGCATCACTCGGCGCTGGTTACCTTGTTTGAGATTCTTGATATAGTCAGCCGCGCCGATATAAAATCGGATCTGCTCCAAGAACTGGAGCGGCAAAAGCAGGCTCTGGGATCCTTGCGCAGCAATCCTGATGTTTCCGAAGTAGCATTGCATCAGGTGCTGAACAACATCCAAGTCACTTCCCGCAGCATACTGGATATGAGCGGAAAGATTGGTGAGCACTTACGTGAGAACGAGTGGTTAATGAGCATCAAACAACGCGTCGCCATACCTGGTGGCGCGTGTGAGTTCGATCTGCCTTCTTACCACTATTGGTTACATCTGGATCCTGCGCTACGCCGCAAGGATCTCGAAGAATGGCTTCTGCCATTGCTACCGATCCGGAATGGCTTCAGTATTGTGCTGCACCTGTTGCGCAACAACGGTAAAACCTTCCGGCACACTGCCATTAATGGTACGTTCCAGCAGACAGAAATGGGAGTCGGACGTGCAGGGCTTATGTTATGCCTGAAGCTGGATGAGAATCTGCCCTGTGTCCCAGAAATCAGCGCCAACAAGTATGCTCTCAATATTCGTTTCGTCATCTCCGGTTCAAAACAGAAAACCAAAGTATATGAAAGCAATGTGGACTTTGAATTAACTTTCTGTAATTTATAGTCAGGTATCAGGCTATTTCAAGCAGATCCTTAATCCTCACTCGCGCCTGACCGTACTGTTTGTACTATCTGCGGCGTTTGTCTGTTATCACCTCGTTTCACTTTCGAACTAAAATTGGAGTCAGATAGCTGGTGTTGGTTTCTTTTTAGGTTTCTTTGCTTCTTTGGTTTTCTTTTGCTGACCTTTTGCCATGATGCTCTCCTTATATTGATGATACTCACATAGCAATTCGAACGGACAAGCGCAACCGCTAGATGACTAGCGGTTGCTACCTGGATCGTTATTACTTCTTTCCGCCATTGACTGCGGCTTTCAAAGTCGCACCCGCCCTGAAGGCAGGCTGCTTGGAAGCCTTGATCTTGATGGCTTCACCAGTGGCCGGATTGCGGCCAGCGCGTGCAGCACGTTTGCGTACTTCGAATGTTCCGAAGCCAACTAGCGCAACATTGTCACCTTTCTTCAGAGTCGTGGTGATGATGTCAATCAGAGCGGCGATACTACGGTCAGCATCAGCTTTGCTGCTGCCTGTCTTGGTTGCGAGTGCGTCAATCAGTTCTTTGCGGTTCATTGTAGCTACTCCCTATGGCAGTTATAAAAATAGTTGCAGATTGTGGTAAACAATTCGCATATTATCAACAATTGGTGTTAAGAAGAACCGTCACAAAACTGAATTATCATCGTATTTATTGTCCCTCCAACACCAGCGAGTATCTCGCTTTGAGGGTCCGGTAGAGTTCATCACGGATATTATCTGAACTTAAGTCAACGATATCCAGAATCTCAACCAAGTGCTCATTATCCTCGCGACCATCCCAGATCTTTATGTAACTTCCAGCTTTATAACCGTGATCCTGGCGAAAAACATTGAGAACATTTTTCCCGGTGTACTGCTTGAATAACTCCATCCAGCTCATCTTGCAATCCAATAGCAGGGACTCAAACAGAGCCAGATTAGTTCGTCTGGCAACGGCAAGGCCCACCAATAGATCGAGCTTCTCCAATAACTTCATTTGAGCTAGAACATGATACTGGTTATCGAATTGAACTGATTTTTGGCAAAGACTAAGTTCTGCAAGCATTTCTTTTCTGGCAAGTGCTATGTTGCTATGTTTGCTCTGAATCATAGCAGACAAAATGAAATGCCAAATATCGACCAGCTCCATCCGCAACTGTGCCATGTCGCAATCCTGCTTTTTCCACCACTTCCAGCCATGATGTTCGATCGCCTCAACGCCTTCAACCTGTATGGCTCGATACCAGTTGTTATTGGCCGACACCCAGTCAGGGTTGACCTTGCGATTCATGCTGCCCTGCATTTCAAGCATGGATACAAGTTGTATTTCAGTTAACATATTTATTCATTTTCGCATCAGAAGAAACTCCATTGCAAGCAATACTGCCAAATTGTTTCTGGTTTGCACATAGCCAGAGGTCTGAAAAATTATGCTAACTATTTGTAATAGCGTTTATTAGTGTACGCCACCGACTATTTTTCGGGCACAATATCCAGTGATAAAAAACAGGTGTTTTGAAAGCTGCGGTAGGCAGATTTGTGCAGACAATAATGGTAGTCAGGGCAATTCGTGTAAACTCATGATTTTTCACCGTACACTAACTAACATTATTAACGATTGAAGAAGCCGATATATTAAAGACTACTTGCTGATTTGTAACCGATAAACCACTTTGCATCCACAGTTATCCAACTGTTCGCTCTGACGCACCATACTAATTTCTCATGAAGCAACCCATTAACACCTGCCCCCAGTGCGGCAAGATTATTGTGTGGGATCCCGCCAATCGTTACCGTCCATTTTGTTCCGAGCGCTGCAAAATGATTGACCTAGGGCAATGGGCTACGGAATCCTATCGCATTCCAGAAACAAAAAAACAGGAAGACTGAGAAATAAAAGATGAAGAGTAGCGGGCTGTTCGAAAGATAGTCCCAGCCACTATTCCAGTTTCACTCAACGGGTACGGTATTGATCCTGTCGAAGGAACCCCCCACCATACTCCGCATCATGGCAACACCATGCCCCCCATGTTCCCAAGCTGTGATTAGATCCTCCTGGCGCAAACCACCCAAAGCATAAACCGGAAGCGGATAATCGCGGATGAGCGTGGCAAATTTTTGCCAGCCCAACACCGGAAACCCAGGATGACTCAATGTCGGCAGCACAGGTCCCAATACCACAAAATCCATAGCCAGCTGCTCAGCATGAAAAAGCTCTTCGACATTGTGACAGGATGCACCGCACCAGTTGATGTCAGGACGGCTGGAGAGGTCCATCAGCTGCACCGATGGGAAATGCACCCCATCCGCACCAATTTCACGTGACAACGCGACATCACCGTTCACCAACACTCGCGCGCCATGATGATGAGCCAGCGCAACCACTTCACCTGCAAATGCTCGCAATTCATCCCTGGCCATCCCTTTCTCACGCACCTGCAGCAGTCGTAAGCCCTGTTGCAAGGCGCTCTCTATCTGCATTAATGCAAACTGTACACCCAACTCCACGGCATTGGTAATAGCATAAACTGGTGGCAAGCCAAGCGCTCGCAATACCGGCGCATTGGCCGGCAGCATCGGATCAACCGCGATATTGCTCATAAACTGCCAGGATAACTCCTGATTCTCATGTGGGTGCGGCTCACCATGCCATTTCACTACCCGATAAAAATGCAGACGCACAGTGGCATGGGGATAGGTAAAAACGCGAGTGATCCAAGGATAAGCATGTTCGACCTGTATCCCCAATTCCTCCAGCAACTCACGACTGAGAGCATGCGGCAGAGACTCACCGGGTTCTACCTTGCCTCCGGGAAATTCCCAGTAACCTGCATAGGGTTTACCTTCGGGTCTGCGGGCAAGCAGGAAACTACCGTCAGACCGGATGATAACTGCGGCGACAACGTCAATGATTGGGGAAGAGTGAACCATGGTGGAATGAATGAAAGGATCGTTGACTGGAACGGCAGGGTCACAAATAATTTTTTGTTCCAATTCCACAAGGCAATGACAAACGAATCACTGCAAACAGCATATCCCCCAAGGGGACTTCCTTTGGAACGAATAGTACAGCCAGGTGCAAGTGAGAACATCAACAAAGTGTCACTGATAAAATGTGATTGAGATTACTTCAGCTGACCAACTCCTGTTCCATGCCTTCCCGCCCAGTCGCGTGCAAACTGCCAGGCTACCCGACCACTGCGGGAACCACGTCCCAGCGCCCATTGCAGCGCGGCTTCACGTACCGAGGGAAGTATTTCTACAATGCCGAAATAGGCAAGCCAGTGGCTGACGATGTCCAAGTATTGATCCTGATCAAAGGGGTAGAACGAGACCCACAAACCAAAACGTTCCGACAACGAAATTTTCTCCTCGACTGATTCGCTTGGGTGAATTTCCGCACCAATATGTTTGGTGTCGAGATTGTCCTGCATGAACTCCGGCATCAGGTGGCGGCGATTGGAAGTGGCATAGACCAGAACATTCTCCGAAGCCGTAGCGATAGACCCATCCAGCACTACTTTCAATGCCTTATAGCCAGGTTCATCGGCTTCGAACGACAAATCATCGCAATACAGAATGAAGCGCTCCGGTCGCCGGTATATCTGCTCGACGATATCGTGTAAATCGGTAAGGTCATGTTTTTCCACTTCGATCAAACGCAACCCCTTGGCGGTATATTTGTTCAGCACCGCTTTCACCAGCGACGATTTTCCGGTACCTCGCGCGCCGGTAAGCAACACGTTGTTAGCAGGATAGCCTTGTACAAACTGGCGGGTATTCCGGTCGATGAGCTTTTTTTGCGCGTCGATGCCGTGCAATGCAGCAAGCGAAATACGATGGGGATGCGAGACCGGTTGAATGAATCCAGTGCTGCCACGCTTGCGCCAGCGAAAAGCAATTGTGGCTTTCCATTCGACGGCAGGTTGCTCGGCAGGCAACAGCCCCTCCAAGCGAGAGAGCAGTTGATCAGTACGACTGTACAGCTTGTCGAAATCGCTCGCTATGATGGCTGGTATTTGCACCATGAATTCAGTGCTGTTACCAGGTTTTTTAATTTTATGAATAGATCCGTACTCGCTTTTCAGTTGCCTATATTTCACAATGCTAATGTTATCCGCATTTAGTCTAGCACGCATCCTGACCTGGTTAGCGTGAGTTGCGTATCCTGCTGCGCGGTGCTATCCGATAGCATGTGCTGAGATAAGAACGTATTGTATAAAAATTTAATCGCCACACTACTGCTCTTATAAATCCAGCTTGATTGTACATGCTACAGCGCACGCAACATGCATCAAGGTGCTTTCTTAGCCATATTTTTGCAGGAAGCTCACTAATGGCATGACAAATTGGAAGCCATCAGGTTATTCAGCCCACAGCTCCTCTGCTCTGGCTAATTCAACTGCATCTTCGATTCTCGGCTTCAGTCTCGATAAAAAATTTAATCCTGTCTTTTCTTCCACTTCACGAATGGTAGCAATGTAACTAGGCGTATCGGAACTCTTAAGTTTTGCGTTTGGCATTATGAAAGTAATAGCCTCCACCCTGGCCGGGTCATAGATGATCTTGTACAAATGAGTCGGGACAGCGACTCTATTCCTACCAATGGTATCAGGGGGCGACTTAGCATATATTGGTCCAGTATAAATAAACACCTCACCCCTGCTAATTGCCCAGCGCCTAACCTTCTCTTCCAAATCCTTCCAAATACCCCGATTCATTCCTTTACCGGTCTGCGGCAGCATATTTGACAAGAAGAAACTCTCTGACATCGCCTGCTGATCCCACCGCATATTGCCCGCAGGTGCCATGTGCCCCCTATCGAAGCCGCTCCCTTTATAGTCTGAAATCTCGGCACGCCCACCCTTCTCAAGATCCGGATCCGGTTGAAAATTGTTGGTTCGGGCAAGTGAAGCACTGGCTCTTTCGTGGGTCAAACGTTCGGCAACCCAGATGGGAGTTTTTCGGTCTGAATCATGTGCCAACAGATATCCCTTTCTGCATAGCAAAGTACCATCGTTTCCGGGTACCCCATATTCCACGTACTCTCTGCAATTTTCCGGAGAAACATTGGCGTAGGTGTAGATGGTAAAAACGACAAGGAAAAGCATAATTGCAAATTTATACAGGTACTTTTTAAACATTTATTCTCTCCTCTAACGAATTGAGTTCTATCCACCATGCTGTCATATGACGGCCAGAACCCAATTCGTCATGAAGACTGCAAAGCCAGTATCATATTAACCGTTTTACATATTCCACACCCTGGAACAGCATTCGTCAATTCAAAAAACCGGGATCGAGCAAAAGGACATCGACGCGATCAGCCTGAAGATTGCCGAGCTGCTGGATGAGAGTGTGGTAGTGAACGACGCGGAGGCATTCAAGGCGCGGCAACACGACGCGGAATATCAGATCATCCAGAAGGGTAAGAGCTGGGACCTCAGCAAGATTAATTTCGACAAGCTGCGCGAAGAGTTCAAACAGGCGATCTACAAGAACATTGAAATCGCCGATCTGCGTGCTTTCCTGCAACACAAGCTGGAGCTGATGCTGCAACAGAACGCGACACGGACTGATTTTGCACAGCGCTTGCAGGAAATCATAGATAAATATAATTCCGGCGGCTCATCCACCGAAAATTCTTATGAAGAGCTGATGAAGTTCACCGAGGATTTGCGTGTGGAGGAAGAGCGGTATATCCGCGAGGGGCTGACGGAGGATGAGCTGGGAATATTTGACCTGCTGAAAAAAGACAAGATGACACACGAGGAAACGCAGAAGGTCAGGCTCGCGGCAAAATCGCTGCTGCACCGTTTACTGGAAGAGCAACCCAAGGTGCTGGTGCAGGACTGGTACAAGGATACGCAAACTCAGAAGCAGGTGCGCTCCACCGTCGAACAAGTACTGGACAGCAACTTGCCGGAAAGCTACGACCGCGTATTATTCCGAGAAAAATGTGACAACGTATTTTACCTGATGCTCGACTACGCGAGCCATGGCAGGAAATGGGCAGCCTGAATTTATATGCCGAATGGAATTACTATCCAGCTTGAGGAACGGATGCCGCAACAGCATTAAGAAATTCCGTATACGCAAAATCCACAACACTCTCTCATATCCGCACGAAAAAAATCGGCGTTTCCCTAATGGAAATGTTATGGGAAGGATTACAATATCACAGCTGATAGATAACTGGGATACGACTAGGAATATCTGGGAGATGAAATGCGTAAAGCTGGTTTAATGATGCTACTGGCTATTATGAGCAATAGCGCCGTGGCAAAGTTGGTTGAGATTGGTAGTGACGAAAGCATTACCATCTACGCCGACCTCTCTACCATTCGTAGAGTGGCCAACAAAGTGACAATGTGGGAAGTGGGTGATTTTAAGATGGCTAATAAATCTGGTGGCAAGTCATTTATATCAATGAGAAAACAGCAAGAATACGACTGCAAGGAAAATAAAATTCGGACTCTCCATATAACCTTATACTCCGACAATATGGGGAGAGGTGAAGCGATTCATACCGGCAATAAGCCTCGTGACTGGGAGCCAGTCGCACCTAATAGCTATGGTGATTTCTTGCTGAGAACCGCCTGTGGAGCCAGGCGCTAGTTATTTTCTCGCGCATTAAACTATGAAAATAGTCACTTGGAATGTCAATTCCCTTAAAGTCCGGCTGCCACAGGTTGTTGACTGGTTGATGGCCAATCAGCCTGATGTGTTATGCCTACAGGAAACCAAACTGCAAGACGAAAATTTTCCGATAGCCGAAATCGCAGCAGCAGGCTATCAGGCATCTTATGCCGGGCAGAAAACCTATAATGGCGTCGCCTTACTAAGCAAGCAGACGGGCAGTGAGATCGTCAGCGCCCTCCCCACTCTGGACGATCATCAGAAACGTGTGCTGGCGGCAACCTATGATGATGTGCGAGTAATTTGTATCTATGTCCCAAACGGTGAAAACGTCGAATCAGAAAAATATTCATACAAGCTGAAATGGCTGGCTGCTCTCAACCTATGGCTAGTGGATGAGTTACGTAAATATCCGAAACTGGTGCTACTGGGTGATTTCAACATCGCACCGGAAGAGTGTGATGTACATGATCCAGACTTATGGCGAGGGCAGGTTCTGTTCAGCCAACCGGAGCGCGAGGCATTCTATAAACTGCTCAATATGGGCCTCGTGGATAGTTTTCGCCTATTCGAGCAACCGGAGAAATCATACACGTGGTGGGATTACCGCATGATGGCCTTCCGCCGCAATATGGGTATGCGAATAGATCATATCCTGCTGAGTAACGAACTTGCCAAAACCTGTACTGCATGTGTCATAGACAAAACAGTACGCAAACTTGAACGCCCATCGGATCATGCTCCAGTAGTAGTGAATCTTGCAATGCAGCCGTAATACCTGTTTCATTTATTGCAACTGAATCAGTGTCTTCATGTCTACATAGGGATTCTTATCTCCGGATAGAATTACCCAAACCCTGAGACTCTAGCCTAAGCACCTTGATACTTTCTCCATCTCCTCCAAGAGTTTTTCCTCATTGATGACTTTCTCCTTGCTGACCACGCGTCGCGTTATCAGCAGCATCAGACGAGCCGGAAGCTCTGATTTTCTCTTTCGGTTTGATCGCTGGTATAACCATAATTGGTGGCAAGTCAAGTTTCCTGGCATCCTTCAGAGGAACATTTGAATAGCTAATTTTGCCATCCTTATCCACATGTTTATATACTTGAGACTGGGCATAGCATGCAACGCTAAATAAAGCCAAAAGTATGCTGCCTTTGATTTTCATGAACCCACCCCAGCAAAGAAACTTGAACATGTCCCCGCAGATGCAAGGAGCCAATTCCCTTCACTTTTAGCCTGACACACCACAGACCACCCGCGAAGCACTCTTCCCCAAGATACTCAGTTTAGAAGCTCCCTCTTCAGCGCCACGATATTATTTTCATGCAATAACACCTGTTCCCGGAGTCTCTTCACCTGTTCTTCATGGTTAATCACTTGGCCTCTGGATTGAGCCGGGCTGGTTTTTGAAATCTTAGGATTCGCTTCACCTTGCTTTAGAGCAAGACTGGCATCTGATAGAAGCTTCTCTTCTGCAGCAAGCTCCTCTGCGAGAATTTCACGGCGCTTCAAATCCCGTTGCTGCTGCACTTTGTGAGCCACCTTGGGGAAGCTATCAGGAGCCGCTACTCTAGGCTTGAGTTGCGGTGGTGACGGATCGAGATAGAGTTTTTTTGCACCCTTCATCGGTGTATTGGAATAGGTTATGCGCCCTTCCTCGTCTACATGTTTGTAGATTTCAGCAAAGGCAGTAGCGGCCATCATTATTCCGGTGACTATCAAAATCGGAATAGTGACTGAAATTTTTGTTCCCATTTTTTCTAACTGGAATTGGAATAATATCTCAGTATGTCATTATTTCTGGTATTTTGAGACTGCCCGATTGTGACCCGTCAGATTACTGGAGAAATGTGATTCTCCACCACCTTTTGCGACAAAGTACAACGCACCGGTTTTAGCAGGATTCAGCGCTGCTTGAATTGAAGCCAGCCCCGGCATGGCGATAGGTGTCGGCGGGAGACCACTGCGCGTGTAGGTATTGTATTCCTGATCGGTTAGCAGATCTTTCTTGCGTAAGTTGCCGTCAAATTTCTCCCCCATGCCATAAATGACAGTGGGATCGGTTTGCAGCCGCATACCCAAGCGCAGCCGGTTGAGGAATACGCCTGCGATGGTGGTGCGATCACTTTCCTTGCCAGTTTCTTTTTCAACGATGGAGGCCAGAATCAATGCCTGGTAAGCATTCGTCAGCGGCACATTTGCAGCACGTTCGGCCCAGACAATATTGAGATTATTCTGCATTGTGTGGTAAGCGCGTTTCAATATCGCAACGTCGCTATTGCCACGTACAAAATAATAGGTATCAGGAAAAAACAATCCTTCCGCTGCTATTTCGCTTGCACCAATCAATTGCAGGATTTTCTGATCGCTTAGGCCAACAGTATCATGCCGGATCGCGGGGTGCTCATCCAGGGATTTTCTAAGCTGAGAGAATGTCCAGCCCTCTATAAATCTGATCTCGCTCTGATTAACATCACCTGTGGTGATACGTTCCAGCAATTGCAAAGGTGAGGCACTCTCAATGAGCTCATAGTCTCCCGCCTTGAGTGATGCCGCATACCCCATAACTCGCGACAGCAGAACAAATAACCAGGCATCATGTAGAACTCCAGCATCAACTAATTGCTTGGCAACGCTTCGCAGGCTGCTGCCCGATTTGATAGAAAATTCGTAGGGAGTTACAGGGAGTTGAACGGCGGCATTGACATGATAAGCAAGCCATCCAGCAAGCAGGAAAATACAAGCGAAAACAAAAAGAATCAGGCGTTTTAATATACGCATGAGTTACATATATTCCTGCACTATAACGGCAGAATCAGATTTTGCTGAAAATCAGCGTACCGTTAGTGCCCCCAAATCCAAATGAATTTGACATTGCCACATCAATTTTCATATTCCTTGCAGCATTTGGAACGTAATCCAGGTCGCACTGCGGATCCTGCTCGAAAATATTTATGGTGGGTGGTGAAACCTGATGATGTATCGCTAGAGTGGAAAATATTGCCTCTATCCCACCTGCTGCACCAAGCAAATGCCCAGTCATGGATTTAGTGGAATTGACTACAAGTTTTTTTGCATGATCGCCAAAACAGCGTTTTACCGCTCTGGTTTCAGCCATATCACCTAGTGGTGTGGAGGTGCCATGAGCATTGATGTAATCTACCTCATCGATATTCATACCGGCATTTTTGAGAGCGATGGTCATGCACCGTGCAGCACCCTCGCCGTCTTCACAGGGTGTTGTCATGTGGTATGCATCGGCGCTCATGCCAAAGCCAGCCAGCTCAGCATAAATCCTTGCACCCCGGCGTTTAGCGTGTTCCATTTCTTCCAGCACCACAACTCCAGCACCTTCAGCCAGTACAAAACCATCCCTGTCCTTGTCCCACGGGCGACTTGCAGTAGTAGGATCGTCATTGCGGGTCGACAATGCCCGCGCCGAGGCGAAGCCACCGATGGTAAGTGGCGTTACGCATGATTCCGCGCCGCCCGCAACCATTACATCCGCATCGCCGTATTCGATCATGCGGGCAGAATTGCCAATACAGTGAGTCGCGGTGGTACAGGCGGTAACGACGGTTAGATTTGGGCCTTTAAAGCCGTACATGATGGACAGGTTGCCCGCGACCATATTGATAATGGTGCTTGGGATAAAGAACGGAGAAATCTTACGTGGACCACCGGCATGGTAGGTATCATGGGTTCCTTCAATCATCGACAGGCCGCCGATGCCAGAACCAATATTGACACCAATCCGTTCGGCATCAAGATCCCCGTTGGCGATATCTTCAATACCTGCATCTTTCACTGCCTGGATTGCCGCCGCCATGCCGTAATGGATAAAGATATCCATACGTCGTGCGTCCTTGGCAGAGATGTACTGCGTGATATCGAAGTCTTTTACCTCTCCTGCTATCTGCGAAGCAAAAGCTGCAGCATCGAAACGGGTAATCCGGCTAATGCCGGATTTTCCTGCAAGAATGCTCACCCAGGCATCTGAAATAGTGTTGCCAACAGGCGAAACAATGCCTAATCCAGTAACAACTACTCTACGCTTGGACAAGATAACTCTAATGTTAGTGATGTTAGTGATGTTAAAACATCAAATAAAATTAATTCGTGTGGGAATTTATGTAATCAATCGCCTGCTGGACGGTATTTATTTTTTCCGCCTGCTCATCGGGGATCTCACATTCAAACTCCTCTTCCAACGCCATAACCAATTCAACGGTATCAAGCGAGTCCGCACCCAAGTCATCTACAAAAGAAGATTCGTTATTAACCTCCGTCTCATCCACACCCAGTTGCTCGGCCACAATTTTTTTTATACGCTGCTCTACATTTTCCATCAGGATACCCTCTCTTCTTAGATAAGAAAAACCGTCGCTATTCTAGCAAATTTTCGGTATTTGCAAAACCAGAACACTACCGGTGTTTGGAAAATAATCGTGAATGTGTGTCGAATCAAGTCAATTTGAGTTAAGTATTACAAATCGACATCGTTTTTGATTCTATCAAATCCAAATGTAGGTGTCCTGATAATTCGAAATTCCAAACAAGACCAGGCGGAAACAAAAAATGTAGGCACGGCGTACATTTGATATGTAAAGAAATATTTTTTGTGGGCAACGAAGTATTATGACGAAATCCAGATTTTCAGAGGTGGTCATGTGACAACTAGCTGTTATGCGATGTTGGCATCTCCACGCTGAAATTTTTCCGGTCAATCCATATACATGCCACCATTCACATGTAATGTCGAGCCAGTAATGTATCCGGCGGCTGGCGAAGCAAGGAACACCACTGCTGAAGCTACTTCCTCAGACCGTCCCAGCCTGCCTAGCGGTATATGCTGAATTAAGTTCTGCTGCTGCTTATCGGTAAGTGATCGGGTCATGTCGGTTTCTATAAAGCCGGGAGCGATACAGTTCACCGTGATGTTTCGACTACCCACCTCGCGTGCTAGTGATTTGCTAAAACCAAATATTCCGGCTTTGGTGGCTGCATAGTTAGTCTGCCCGGGATTTCCCGTAACCCCCACTACAGAAGAGATATTGATAATACGACCAGAACGGGCTTTCATCATGGCACGCAGCACCCCACGGCATAAACGGAATACGGATTTAAGATTGGTCTCCATGATTTCATCCCACTCTTCATCTTTCATCCGAATCAGCAGGTTATCGCGGGTGATACCAGCGTTATTTACCAGTATCGTGATTTCACCGAATTGTTCGGGTATCGCTGCAAGAATGTCTTGAATCTGTACAGAATTAGTGACGTTCAGTACCATCCCCGCACCTTTGATACCGGCTTGGTTCAGATAGCGACTGATGGTCTCAGCACCAGCCTCAGTAGTGGCAGTGCCGACTACGGTAGCGCCTTGCTTGCCTAGTTTCAATGCGATAGCTTGGCCAATGCCACGACTGGCACCGGTTACGAGCGCCACTTGATTTTGCAGCATTATCTCTCCACTATATCTGTCACGAACCAATATCGCCAAATCATGCATGACGAAAGGTGTAATGTTCTTCTAACCTACCTCAGCACGCCTGCAACCTGCAATAGCGCTTGGCTATCTGCCAGCGCAAAACTCTGTAACTTTCCATCTATGCGTTTATTAAGTGCCGACAGCACTTTACCTGGCCCACATTCCACCACATGAGTAACGCCTGCGGTGGCAAAGTTGTGGATGGTCTCAGTCCATCTTACCGGGTTACATAGTTGTTGTACTAGAATATCTCTGATAGCAATAGCGTTTTCATGCTGCTGCACGTCTGCATTATGTAGCACAGGGATTGTTGGTGATTGCAGTGCCACCAGTTCCAGTCGCTGCCGCATTTTTTCTGCCGCCTGATTCATCAGCGAGCAATGCGAAGGCACACTCACAGGCAACATTACTGCCCGTTTTGCACCTTTTGCCTTAGCCAGTTCCATGCCACGCAATATCGCACTCCTATGCCCTGCGATCACAATCTGACCGGGTGAGTTAAAGTTTGCCGGTTCCAGAGATTCTCCATCGGAGGTGTTCACGACCTCGGCACATACTGCTCGTACCACATCATCATCCAGCCCCAAAATTGCCGCCATGCCACCTATACCTTCCGGCACTGCCTGCTGCATCATCTCCGCTCGAAAACGCACGAGTAATAGCGCATCAACAAAAGCCAGGGCCCCCGCAGCGACCAATGCGCTGTATTCCCCCAGACTGTGACCGGCCATGAAAGCCGGCTTTGCACCACCCAGACTTTCCCATGCCCGGTATACTGCAATACCCGTCATTAGCATTAGCGGCTGAGTATTGACCGTGAGATTAAGATCATCAATCGGCCCGTCATTAACCATTGTCCAGAAATCCTGGCCAAGAATGTCAGATGCCTCCACAAAAGTTTCACGTACTATCTGAAAATCGGCATATCCCTTCATCATGCCGACTGATTGTGAACCCTGACCAGGAAAAACAAATGCGAATTTCATATTTTACCAGCGGAGCAACACCGCTCCCCAGGTAAACCCACCACCCACACCCTCCAACAGCACATGCTGATCGGGTTTAATGCGTCCGTCGCGTATGGCGGTATCCAGCGCTAGTGGAATGGAAGCAGCGGAGGTGTTGCCGTGCTTATCCATCGTGACCACCACTTTTTCCATTGGTATGCCCAGTTTCTTCGCGGTGGATTTGATAATGCGGATATTGGCCTGATGGGGAACCAACCAGTCAATATCGGATGCCTCCAAATTATTCTCAGTCAGGGCTTCATGCACTACTTCTTCCAGAACTTTTACCGCGAACTTGAAAACTGTATTTCCTTCCATGATGAGGAACGGCTTTCCCTGTACTTTGCCGCTACGAATGCTCCCGGGAACCGCAAGAATTTTATTGTGGCTGCCATCGGCATGCAGATGGCTCGAGAGTATTCCTGGCCGATCGCTTTGGGTCAACACCACTGCACCTGCGCCATCGCCGAATAGCACACAGGTACTGCGGTCGCTCCAGTCAAGTATGCGTGAATAAATTTCGGTTCCCACCACCAGCGCATTGCGGCATCTACCTGCGCGGATAAACATATCTGCGGTGGCAAGCGCATAGATAAAACCGCTGCATACTGCCTGCACGTCAAATGCCGGGCAATCTCTGGCACCGAGTTTATCCTGCAAAATACAGGCAGTGCTGGGAAAAACCATATCCGGTGTAGTAGTGGCAACAATGATGAGGTCGATCTCTCCAGGCTCTATGCCTGCCGCTTCCATTGCCTTGCGACTGGCATTAAGCGCCAAGTCACTTGCCATTTCATTATCTGCCGCAATGTGCCGTTGAGTAATACCAGTACGACTGCGTATCCACTCGTCGCTGGTGTCCACCATGCGCTCAAGATCATGGTTGGTGAGAATTTTTTCGGGTAAGTAACCACCTGTTCCAACAATTCTGGAATACTTCATGCTGCATCTTCTTTTGATAAAAATTGAGGATGTGAAGATGGATTCTTAGACTGGTGATGCAACGCTGCCACACGCTCACTGATATGCTGCAACATTCCAACTCGCACTTCATTCACTGCACGCTCAATGGCAAAATTAAACGCATGACTATCAGCCGCGCCATGGCTCTTAATGACGATGCCGCGCAACCCCAGCAAACTCGCACCATTGTAGCGACGATGATCTACCCGTCGCTTGAATGCCTTGAGTACTGGCAAAGCAATGAGTCCCGCAAATTTGGTAAGGAGATTGCGCTTAAATTCCTCGCGTAAATAAGTGGCCAGCATCTGTGCTACTCCCTCCGAAGCTTTCAGTGCGACATTGCCAACAAAACCATCGCACACCACCACATCTGTCGTACCCTTATAAATATCATTGCCCTCAACATTGCCATAAAAATTAAGTCCACTATCGCGCAGCAGTTCTGCTGCATGCTTCACTACTTCATTACCTTTAATTTCTTCCTCACCAATGTTCAGCAAGCCGACACTCGGCCTTTCCTTGCCTTCTACAGAAGAAACCAGAGTGGCGCCCATGATGCCAAATTGAAGCAGTTGTTCCGCACTGCAATCCACATTGGCACCTAGATCCAGCACGTAAGTGTGCCCTTTCATGGTAGGCAGCACCACGGCAAGAGCAGGCCGGTCGATACCAGGCAACGTTTTCAGCACAAACCGGGAAGTCGCTATCAATGCTCCGGTATTGCCAGCACTGACACAGGCTTGGGCTTCGCCACGCTTAACCAAGTCGATAGCAATCCGCATTGAAGAATCTTTCTTGCCACGTAGCGCTATGACCGGCGATTCATCCATGCCGATCACTTCGCTTGCAGCATGAATCCTTAGCCGGGAATCAGGCGCAAACTTGATGGCGCGTAATTCTGCCTCAATAGCGCCGGGCAACCCCACCAAAACGATGTTGGTTCCCAAATTGCATCGAAGGTAATTGACAGCCGAGGGAACCGTTACATGGGGGCCACGATCACCACCCATGCAATCTATCGCTACGGTAATATCCGATTTGAGTGTCATTAAAACTGAGACAAGCTGAAGACTTTGGAATTCGCAGAATGACAGCGCGCGATTTAATCGTCCTTGGTCTTGATGATTTTCTTGCCCCGATAATATCCGTTAGGACTAATATGATGACGCAGATGCACCTCGCCGGTACTGGGTTCCACCGCCAACGGTGAACTGGTCAGAAAATCATGCGAGCGGTGCATACCGCGTTTTGATGGGGATTTTTTGTTTTGTTGGACTGCCATAGTGTTTTGCTCCTTAAATAATTTCAGTGCAGTTTTTTCAGTGCCGCCAGCATGGCAAAAGGGTGTTCCTTTCCCACTGGATCATCACCAGCCAGCTTGCCTATTGAGCACTCACCTTCCAGGTGGCGAGGTGCAATTGGCAAGCTTAGGATTATCTCATCCTCAATCAGCGCAAGTACATCCATCTCAGGTACTGCCAGAACTCCATCTACCGATCCATTTTCATCAAGATTGGAGAGCTCGCTCTCATCTTTCATCAGCAAAAGATCCGCCTTCAGATCCAGCACATGCACCAGACCGGCAAGGCAGCGTTGGCACTGGAGGTTAATGGTCCCCTTTACAACGATCCGCAGAGCCGGACTTCCGTCATTACCCAAAATACCACTGACTATATATTCGAGCCTGCCATGCTGATCAGCAAGATAATCCTGCAAACGCCCAAGTTCGGCGGGTGTAATTTTACCATGATGTGCCCCAGCATTACGCGCGAAATCAAGGGCATCTATGACAAGCTGTGCAGACATAAGGCGCGCATGATATATTTTTTGTCCCCGAGTGTCAAAAACTATCCTAGGATAAACTTTGGAAACACAGCATCCAGCCCAACAACTTGTTCTTGGATCCAGTTCTATTTATCGCCGTGAACTGCTCCAGCGTCTGCAGATTCCATTTGAGGTATGCAGCCCGGATATTAATGAGCTTCCTCTGGCCGGTGAAATGCCCGGAACTACTGCCCTCCGTTTGGCCGAGAGTAAGGCTCGGGCTGTTGCCCTGACCTATCCAAATGCGCTTATTATAGGTGCCGACCAAGTGGCGATGCTCGAAAGCACTCCACTCGGCAAACCGTTAACTCACGAAAATGCAATTAAGCAGTTGCGTTTTCTGCGTGGCAAAGAAGTGATATTTCATACTGCCTTATGTCTTTTCAACAGTCGCAGCTCCAATATGCAAATGCGACTAATCCCCTCTCACGTCAAATTCCGCGAGTTTAGCGATCGGCAGATTGAAAACTATCTCGCGAAAGAGCAGCCGTATCATTGTGCAGGCAGCGCCAAGTCTGAAGGGCTGGGCATCGCGTTGATTGAACGTATCACAGGTGACGACCCGAATGCACTGATAGGGCTGCCGCTGATCGCGCTAGTAGAGATGTTGGCATATGAAGGTGTAGAAATAGTATGAATCCCGGCACCCTCTATCTCATCCCGACACCGCTTGGCGCAGGTGATATTGCCCAAGTGATCCCCATCGCAGTTCGGCAACTCGTCGCGGGTCTTGGCCACTATATAGTGGAGCACCCAAAAACTGCCCGACAGTTTCTGAAACAAATCGGTTGCACCCTGCCGTTACAGGAAATTAAGATGCAAGTACTGGATGAGCATACCCAATCCAAAGATTTTGTAAATCTGCTCGCACCACTGCTGGCAGGAAATGACACGGGATTATTATCTGAGGCTGGCTGCCCAGCAATAGCTGATCCCGGTGCAGAGTTGGTGCGAATTGCCCATCAAAAAAATATTCGGGTGGTGCCACTGGTTGGACCGTCGTCTATCCTGCTTGCATTGATGGCATCTGGATTGAATGGTCAGCGTTTCATGTTCCATGGCTACCTGCCAGTGGAGCATGACAAACGTCTCATAAAAATTGTCGAACTGGAAAAAGAATCGACAACCCGAGATCAGACCCAGATATTCATCGAGACCCCCTACCGCAACCAGAGGCTGTTTGAAGCCCTTGTTCAAGCCTGTCGTGACGGCACCAATCTGTGTATCGCCAGCGATATCACTCTCGCCAGTGAACACATTGCAACCAGAACGATGAAAGAATGGAAACACGTTTTACCCGACATCAACAAAAAACCTACAATTTTTCTGCTGCATGGATGATTAGGGAACCTGAGCAAGTCCCACACAGGTGCAACGGTGGCTTTGCAGAATGGAGGGCATAAAGGTAACCTTTCGCCTCAAGATACAGCCTACAGTGCGCCTTGTAGGCCCTCGGAACGAGGTCAATAGGACCCCCCCCCGCGCAGGCCTGCGGTCAGGGAACCATGGCGCTGCGAGCTATACCGACTTTGCCAGCAACGTACTCCACCGAGTACTTGCTCAGAGGCTCCCTACCCAAAACGTCCGGTGATGTAATCTTCCGTTTGCTTATTCTTGGGTTTGATGAAAATAGTGTCGGTGACACCGAATTCAATGAGCTCACCCAGATACATATAAGCGGTGTAATCCGACACTCGTGCAGCCTGCTGCATATTGTGAGTAACGATGAGAATAGTGACTTTGTCTTTCAAGTCAGTGATGAGTTCCTCGATGCTGGCAGTGGCGATTGGATCAAGTGCCGAAGTGGGCTCATCAAATAGCAGGATCTCAGGATCGGTGGCAAGCGCGCGCGCAATGCACAGACGCTGCTGCTGACCGCCGGAAAGATTGAAAGCGAGCTGATTCAAGCGATCTTTTACTTCATCCCATAGCGCTGCATCGCGCAAAGCTTCTTCTACTTTCTCATCCAGCACAGCACGCTGCCTTACACCCCGCACCCGCAGGCCATAAGCAACATTTTCATAAATTGACTTGGGAAAAGGGTTAGGTTTTTGGAACACCATACTAATGCGCATGCGTACTTCGATCGGATCCACATTACTTGCAAGAATATTAACGTTATCCGGATGCAGAATAATATCGCCCACATAGCGGTTACCGGGATAAAGGTCATGCATGCGGTTGAAGCAGCGCAGAAAAGTGGATTTTCCGCAACCGGATGGACCTATCAGCGCAGTGACTTGCTTTTCATGCAATGCCATGTTGATATTTTTAAGCGCATTGAATTCGCCATAGTAAAAACTCAGATCTCTGACTTCAGATTTGTACTGAGTTAGCGCGGCGTTTGTAACAATGCTCTCATGCATGCGATCCTCTACCATTTTATTTTCTTGCGCATACGATAGCGCAAATAGATGGCGAATGCGTTCATGGCAAGGGTCATCACCACCAGCACCAATCCTGCAGCCGCCGCATTTAACTGAAATGCTTCTTCTGGCCGCGATACCCAGTTAAACATCTGGATTGGCATCACGGTAAACGGCGACATCAGCCACTCAAAAGACAAAAAAGGAAAATCTGTCTGAACCGGCGATGGCGGCAGAAAGGCGATAAAAGTCATCGCACCAATAGTGATGATAGGTGCAGTTTCACCAATTGCACGGGCCAGACCAATAATAATGCCAGTCAAAATACCCGCTGCAGAATAGGGAATCAAATGATCAGAAACAGTTTGCCATTTGGTTGCACCGAGTGCATAAGCACCTTCACGGATAGCTACAGGAATGGCGCGTATGGACTCGCGGGTAGTAACGATCACTACCGGCAGGATCAGTAATGCCAGCGCCAAACCCGCCGACAAAATGCTCTGACCGAATCCCAGTTGATACACGAATAAACCCAATGCCAGCAGTCCGTAGATGATGGATGGCACCCCGGCAAGATTAGTGACATTGATTTCGATGATCTCGGTCACGAGATTTTTTGGTGCGTACTCTTCCAGATAAACACCTGCCCCTATGCCCATAGGTACAGCCGCTGCAATCGTCACCAGCATCACTAGAGAAGTGCCGACCCAAGCTGAAAGTATACCTGCTGATCCTGGGCGCCGAGATGGAAAGGAAGTAAAAAAGTCCCACGACAAGCGCGGCATCCCATCGATAATCATTTGCGTGAATAACACCGTGAAAGTGAGTACTGCAATCATCAATGCAAACATACCAACAACCATAAACACCAGATCCCAACGTTTGTGGCGTACGATGATGGCACGAATTTCATGCAGTTTGTCAGCGTTGCTCATCAATCCGGATCCGTAGTACAGAGTGCGGCGCACCCATCAGCGTGTTGAAAACCTGGCAACCAAAATAATATTGCATATCATGATGCCAGCATGAAGCTGCACAGTCGGCAGTTGGCTCAAACTCAATAGATTTCACGATAACGCTTACGCAAAACATGGCCAATGATATTGAACGTAAGCGTCATTAACAACAATGTAAATCCGGCAGCAAATATGGTCTGGTAACCGATGCTGCCGTGGGGCAGATCACCCAGACTCACCTGCACGATGTAGGCAGTGATGGTTGCTGCTGGCTCCATCGGGTTCCAAGTAAGATTAGGCTGCATACCTGCTGCTACTGCCACTACCATGGTTTCCCCCACTGCGCGGGAAATACCAAGAATATATGCAGCAGCGATGCCAGAATAAGCCGCCGGCATAACTACCCGGATAGCGGTCTGGAACCGCGTAGCACCCATTGCATAGGAGCCTTCGCGCATGCTCATAGGTACTGCGCGCATTGCGTCCTCGGACAAGGAGCTCACATAGGGAATAATCATGATGCCCATCACCAGTCCGGCGGAAAGCAGACTGAAACCCGGCAACTCAGGAAAGATTTTCTGTAGAAGTGGCGTGACAAACAATAACGCGAAATATCCGTAGACGATAGTTGGTACACCGCCCAGTAACTCGAGAAATGGCTTGGCTATCTCACGCACGGTAAAAGGTGCGAATTCGGAGAGATATATTGCGATTATAGTGCCCAGTGGAATCGCTACCAGTAGAGCCACAGCAGAGCTTACCAAAGTACCGGAAACCAGCGGGAGTATGCCATAGTGCGCGTCATCAAACAGCGGCGTCCATTGGGTGTCTGTCAGAAAATCCCAAATCGAAACGTGCTGAAAAAATACAAACGACTCCTTCACCAGCATCACCATGATGGCTAGCGTGATTGCAACCGAGGCGAATGCCGTCAGAAACAGCAATGTCTCAATGAAGCGTTCACGCAAATTGCGGCGATAACTGTACCCGAGTCTTCTGGGCTGGTGGTTGATTTCAGCGGTAGACTTTGCTGTCACGGACAAACGCCTTTTTGGGAGGGCTAGGCTATCTCTCGGCCTAGCCTAATACTACGATAGAAATGTTACAGTCTCGTGACACACGCGACTAAATACAGGAGCAATCCTTCACTTTTTCTGCGGACGTTCAATTCTCTCTTTGAATTATCATTAAGTATTTGAGTCGCTCGCGGCAAATGATTACCCCCATTGCGTCCTCCTTTACGTCAGACTTATCGCCCCTAATGCTCAAAGTCCTAAACAAGACAAGGCAAAAACAAAGATGTAGGCGGGGATATATAGGCGATCTGCAAGGAAACACTTCTTGTGAAAAAGAAGTATTGTAACGAAATCTGGATTATTAGAGGTGCCCGTATAGCAAGGCGCAATAATATTGTCCAACATCCCCGCCAGTTATGCTCAATCCGGGCATGGCGCCTGCACTAGAATGAAATTTGACCGAGGGAATCCCATTTTGTTATAATCCGGCCTCACTGACGCGGGGTGGAGCAGTCTGGCAGCTCGTCGGGCTCATAACCCGAAGGTCGTAGGTTCAAATCCTGCCCCCGCAACCCAATAAAGACAAATGGCTTACTGGCAACCGCTTGTAAGCCATTTGTCTTTCCGATCATGCAAGCGATTGGGTAACTCGTTATGCGATTTCTGCCTTCTTTCCAGCAATTCCCGACAAAATTAGCTATGTATTGAATAGCCACTATGCTTTTACCTCCCTTTGCGTTGTGGCTAGGGGTTGCTGGTGTGATAATCAACAGCAACCCCGCTTTACCTACTGATATCGTCAGGTGAATAGCTTTTTCAGCGGACTGATATTCGGGCGCAACTGTTGCTCGGTTTGCCACAAGTTCCGCAATACTCTGCCGAGGTGTGCTGGGCTGTACATTCTGCTCATCAGGTTCAATTCTTCTATCGGTGTACTGACAATTTCAAATCTGCAGCACTGACCACTGCCAGCAAGACTTCACGGCTGGTGGTCGATAGATACCGATCTATCAATTGGGCAATCTCGCTTTGCGCATGTCCAGCTTTGTTAAGGATGGCAATCTGGTATCGTTCGTCTTGGATGAAATGGGTGTAGTCCATTTCTGGCAACTGTAACTTGGTGATTGAGGGGCCATGATGCTAGCGCATTTCGCCCGCTCAATCTGTTGATAAAAATCGCATCTCGAACTTGAACTCACGTGGCAGTTTATCGGCCATATGACGGCTTTACCTGGCCGAACCCCTAAAATATCAACATGATGTTGACCGGTGGCATTGAGCCCAAAGCTGCAACTGCTGGCGTTATTTGCAATAGGTGAAGCCAGAAAAGTTAAACTATCTTCTTTATAACCGAAGGCTTAACGTGGATACCATTGATGCCATCCGAACACGCCGGGCCGTAAAAAGCTACGATCCGACGCACCGTATATCAGGTAAGGAAGTAAAAGAATTGTTGTCTCTGGCTATGCTCTCGCCGACCGCATTCAACATTCAACCCTGGCGTTTTGTGGTGGTGGATGAGCCAGTATTACGCCAGCAAATCAGGCAAGTTGCATGGAATCAGGCGCAGGTTACAGATGCATCTCTCCTGATCATTCTCTGTGCCGATCTCAAAGCCTGGGAAAAGAGTCCAGATCGCTATTGGCGGAATACTCCGATCGAAGTGCAAGCATTCATGTTACCGGCTATCGATCGATATTATCGTGGCCAGGAACAGATTCAACGTGATGAGGCGATGCGCAGTTGCAGCATTGCGGCGCAAACGCTGATGCTGGCAGCCAAATCGCTAGGTTACGACTCCTGCCCGATGGATGGCTTCGATTATGCTGCAGTCGGCAAGCTTATCCACCTGCCTGAGGATTACATTATTACAATGTTTGTAGTGATCGGCAAACGAACTCAAGACGCATGGCCGCGCTCGGGACAGCTGTCGTTGGATGAGGTGGTGATCAACAATCGTTTCGGTGGCTAAGCTGAATACTGGGTGATGGTGGAGACAATGCAGATACGTAAGGAGGCACTCAAAGCTTTCTGGGATCAGCGCTCAGCATGATGGAAAACTGGTAGCATGAAATACTCATTGGAAGACAAAAACCGAGGGAGTGTTATGCGCATTACTCTGATGATCTGTCTGATATTGAGCAATGCGCTGGTAGCTGCGCCGAATGCAATTGCCCGCACGACCATCTATAAATCGGTAATGCCCGACGGACGTGTGGTCTACAGCGAGCAGCCCCAGTCCGGCGCGCGCACGACCGAGAAGTCTATGGTCAACATCAACGACACGGGCATGAAGCCGATCTCAAGGGAAGCAGTGGAGGGAGCCAGTCAACGTGCCCTCCAGCGTTCACGGGCACTAGATGAGGCATCAGAATCGGTGCGAACCGCCGAGACTGAGCTGCGTGCAGCCGAGAGAGAACGCGAGGCTGGACGCGAACCGCTGCCGGGTGAGCGGCTGGGTATCGCGGGCTCCGGCACACGTCTGCTGGAAGAATACTTTCAGCGCCAGCAAATGCTGGAAGATCGCGTAGACAATGCACGCAAGCAACTGGAGAGTGCCCAGCAAAAATTTTCTAATATACGTTGAGTGGTGCATGGAGCCAGCGGTTGAAATCGGCAACCCGCAGAACGCATAAAGTGCTGCTCGGATGATCAAATACGTCTGAATGGATATGACATTATAGAAATGTCGATTTATTCAGTTCGTTCGGGCAGAGCCTGATGTAACTTCTAGGGAAGCGCAGATTAAATTCGTTCGCATTGGGCTTGTCGAAATGCTGTCTATATAAATCAGTATGTTGGCAAAGGCTTCGACAGGCTCAGCCCGAACGGACTAAATAAATCGGTGTTTCCATAAGGAAATATTTTTTGATCGATGAAGTGTTTGTGATGAAATCCGAATTTTTAGAGGTGACCTGTATAAGATACATCTGAAACTATCTGCTACGGTCTCTAAGGGGGGGCGCTTAATCCTTTACGTACTGGCCGAAACATTATCTGCCTAAATCCTATGCGGATCTGGCAGTGTCTGATCCCTGCGGGTATGCAATGAATTGCAGACATAAACCAGAAAACACCTCAACTGATGAGCCGTGCATGAGGTATTCTTTGATCAACTCAGCACATGGGCTAATCCGGTGCTGAACATTGGACTTTAAGTTTTAATCCAGGCAATCCGGGAACGGCATGAGCATGCGCTTTGCATTTGGTTTTATTGTCAGTCTATCAATCTTCATGCCGACGATATCCATCGTCCAGGCAGATACCGCTGTACCGATGCAGGCCGCACCAGCAGTAATGAAAAAAGGCGGGCAGGACTGGTCCAGCCCTGCCTTGACGCTGTTGAAGAAAAAAGATTTTCAGGGGCTGCTGGAACTCACCCGCCAATGGGTTGGAAGCGAACCAGAAAACGCTTTTTCCTGGCTCATCCTGGGTGTAGCCCACGATAATCTCAAACAAAATGACCAAGCAGTTCATGCCTACCGTGAGGCGCTGCGCATCCAACCGGGAAACGTCAGCGCCTGGTATAGCCTGGGGGTTACCTACGGCAAACTCAAACAGTACGACCAGGTGATTTATGCCTTGCGCGAGGCGCTGCGCATTCAGTCAGAAAATGCCAGTGTCTGGTACAACCTGGGGCTTGCTTACAATAACCTCAAGCAATATGACGAGGCGATTCAGGCATACCGCGAGGCATTGCGTATTCAACCTGAGTATGCCGATGCCTGGCATGACCTGGGCCTCGCCTACCACGACTCCAGCCAATACGATCAGGCGATTCAGGCATACCGTGAGGTGATACGTATCGACCCAGAGGATGCCAGAGCCTGGCATAACCTGGGACTTGCCTACAATGGCCTCAGTCAGCATGATCATGCCATTCAGGCATACCGCGAAGCACTACGCATCGAACCGGAGAATGCCAGTACCTGGAATAATCTGGGGCTTGCCTACAACGGCCTCAAACAGCATGATCAGGCAGTTTTTGCCCTGAGAGAGGCGCTGCGCATTCAGCCGGAGTATGCCGATGCCTGGTATAACCTTGGCATTGCTCATGGCAAACTCAAACAATACGAGCAGGCGGTTCGGGTTTACCAGGAGGCACTACGCATCCGGCCAGAATATGTTAATGCCTGGTATAACCTCGGTCTTGCCTACCACAACATCAAGCAGCATGATCAGGCGATTCGGGCCTACCGCGAAACACTACGTATTCAGCCACTGTATGCCAACGCTTGGTACAACCTGGGCCTGGCTTACATCGACTTCAACCAATACAGCCAGGCGATTCAGGCCTATCGCGAAGCGCTGCGCATTCAGTCGCAGTCTGCCGACTCCTGGTATAACCTTGGCATTGCCCACGGTGAACTCCAGCAATATGAACAGTCGATTCAGGCCTACCGCGAGGCGCTACGCATTCAGCCAGAGGATGTTGACGCCCGGTATAACGTGGGAGTTGCTTTCAGCAAACTCAAACAGCATGATCAGACGATTCAAGCCTACCGTGAGGTATTACGCATCCAGCCACGGCATGCCGATGCCTGGTATAACCTGGGTGTTGCCTACATTGACTTTAACCAGTATGACCAAGCGATTCAGGCCTGCCGCGAGGCACTACGTATTGATCCAACAAATGCCGACGCATGGAACAACCTGGGTGTTGCCTATTTTTTCCAGGGCCAACACGACAAGGTGCAGGAGGTTTATTTGACTTTGCACAAACTGAATCCGGCAATGGCGGATAAGTATTCTCGCGCGCTGATACGAACACCGGGTGTGAATCACCTTAATATGCCAGGTGCTAACCAACTGCAGGAGCAGAAACCGCAACGTTCACATAAACGGCGCAGGGCACGAGCACTGACGGAAGAGGGTCAGCCTGATGTGACTATCAGGCGCTTCTTGGGGCGAACATAATAATTGCCATACCAAGCAATGCCACCAATGAGCCAACTATATCCCATGTTGTGGGACGAATGCCATCAACCGACCATAACCACAGAATTGCAAAACCTACATATACCCCGCCATATGCCGCATAAACACGGCCTGCGGCAGATGGATGCAGAGATAATAGCCATGCAAAAAGTGCCAATGAGCAGGCTGCAGGGATAAGCAACCAGATGCTCTTGCCCTGTCTGAGCCAAAGGTACGGAAGGTAACAGCCAATAATTTCAGCAATTGCGGTGATGCTAAAAAGGAAGAATGTTTTAATAACTTCCAAGTCTATCTCCGTGAGTGATTCTGATACTTGGCGTTCCTGACAGCAGTGCAACTCAAATATAGGCGCGGCGCATATTTGAGTTGTAAGGAAACATCTTTATTACAAAATATTATGACAGAATTCGAATTATTTGAGGTGGCTTAAAATTTCGGACGCACATAACGTGAAACCCATGAAATCAGCCAGAGTTATCGGAATTGCTATCACCATGTTATTGGCAGTTGGCTCCATCGCGGCCATGCACAGCATGGGCCACGCGTCACAGAACAATCCCATTCCAATTCAGCAACCCATTGTTATGAAGAATTTCAAGAAACCAGATGTAGCGGAGTTAATGAAAAAATTATCCTCCGAACAGTTTGCGGTCACGCAGCAATGTAGCACCGAGCCGCCTTTCCGTAATGCATATTGGGATAACCACAAGCCGGGACTTTACGTGGATGTGGTATCAGGTGAGCCGCTATTCAGCTCGCTGGATAAGTTTGATTCCGGCACTGGCTGGCCGAGTTTCACTCGCCCGCTCGCTGGTGCGGAGATCGTGGAAAAACAGGATCGCGAGTTAGGCATGGTGCGTACAGAAGTGCGATCGAAACATGCGGATTCGCACCTGGGCCACGTGTTCAACGATGGCCCTGGACCGACACGGCTGCGCTACTGTATTAATTCAGCATCGCTACGTTTCATCCCGTTGGAAGAGATGGCAGCAAAGGGTTACGGGGCTTATCTGCAAGCATTCGTGAAAGCTGGATTGATCAAGGCGGGTGCAGGCACGACTCCGCAGAATGCGAATCCTGCTACGCTGAAGCGTTAAAGATCTTCTTTGACCCTCTGAACGAGTCCTGCGTTAACACGACGACGGCATAAAGCGGTCAGGTGGGAAAATCAACCAGACGACTGTTCATACGTCTGAGTGTTTCTTCTCTGCCGAGCAGTTCCAGTATTGCGTCGATTGAAGGTGTCTGCGCTTCGCCTGTCACCATCACCCGCAGCGGCATCGCCACCTTGGGTAGCTTCAGGCCATGAGCGGTGGTCGTGGTTTTGATAGCATCATGGATGATATGACGATCCCATTCCACCGTGGCAAGTTTTCCCATCAAATCAATTATCGCCGGTTTTGCCTCGCTACTGAAATGCAAGGCTTTGAGTTCAGCGGCAGGTTCCAGCGGGCGAAAGAAATATACCGCAGCATCAGCCAGTTCTGCCGTGGTGTTAACCCGCTCTTTGAGTAGATTTATCACCTTGAGCAAATCCGGGCCAGCTGCAGCATTGCAACCATCCGCCTCAAGGAATGGTGTTACCAGCTTCGCCAAGCGCGAATTATCTGTCGTTTTTAGATACTGCTGATTGAGCCAGCTTAATTTTTCCGGATTAAACTTCGCTGGCGCGCAGTTGATGGACGCCAGATCAAACCACTCAACCAGTTGTTCGCGACTGAAGATTTCCTCATCACCATGCGACCAACCAAGCCGCGCCAAGTAATTTACCAGCGCCTCGGGCAAATAGCCATCGTCGTGATACTGCATCACTGAGACCGCGCCATGGCGTTTAGACAAACGTTCGCCATCGGTCCCCAGTATCATCGGAACATGCGCGTATTGTGGCAACGCTGCTCCCAGCGCCTTG
>CAMDAX010000004.1 GCA_945888885.1 Nitrosovibrio sp. Nv4
GGTAACGCACTGACGGAAGACGTGTAATGGCAGGTACTCCATCAATTGTGAAAATACCGGTTTCCCTGCGTTCATATGTGCGCTCCTGACAAAAATCAGAAGTTTGGCGCAAGTTGAAATCGATTACAGAAAAATATGCCATTTAATAAGTGTTATTCAATGAGTTACCGTGCGCTAAAACTCGTATCTCCGGACAGTACTGATAATCTACATGGAATGCCGGGGATATTGGGTACATTGATCGCTATCATGGTAGTGCCTGGTATAGCAGGGGTCCAATTCATTGGTATTATTGTCAGCGTGACGCTGGCTCTAGGGTGCGGTCTCCTTGCTGGCAAGTTAATCAAGGCCACAGGTACAACCCAGCTAGCTTATGAAGATAGCGATGAATTCACTCACCTCGCCCCCCGGGAGCTGAATCCAAAGGCCATACCTAAGTTCTCTACGCAGGTTTTTTACGTAGCGTAGTAATCGTCCCCTGAAGTACCTTAACCCCCGCTGCAAATGGCGGGGGTGTTTTATCAGGATCTCCCGGCGTTATCATATAACTCAACGCTGGGCTGTAATTCCAGCCCCGTTTCATTAGTGACACTTGGTTGATATCCTCACTCGCACCTTGCCGTACTGTTCGCCCTGAAGGAAGTCCTCCTGGGGGATGTACTATCTGTGGTATTCATCCGTCATCGCCTTGTTTTACTTTCGTAACTGGAATTAGAATAACTGCGATGGTTAGGGTCACGGCTTGATACCGTTATTCCGGGGCGAGCAAGAAATTCCGCGCGATCGCAATCTGATCATCGCTTATCAACATGGGTGCATGACCGATGCCAGGCAGTTCGATTAGCTGCGCCCTGGCACCGCGTACTTGCATTTCCCTTGCTGTTTCGGCCTGCAACAAATCCGATTCCATGCCGCGTAATATCAGCGTGGAGACTTTCAACTCATCCCATTGCGCCCATAAATCGATATCCTGGGACAGATGTTTTTTGAAGCTTGCGGCGATTCCCGGGTCATAAAGGAAACCGTAGGTTCCATCATCAAGCTCTCGGACACTATGTAGCGCGAGATGGTGCCATTGGGCCTCGGTCAGAGGACCGAATGAGACTGATATCTTTTTCATGTAGGTTGCGAATTCGTCGAAACTGGCGAAGTGCGGATCTTTTCCGAGATATTGCGCAATTCGCGCCAGTGCCGCAGCCGGAATCAACGGGCCGATGTCGCTCATGATTAGTCGACGTATGGGTATCGGCAGTGGCAGGGGTAACCCCGGCTGGATTGCCAGCATCATGCCCATCAATCCACCCATCGAAATACCTACCCAGTCTAATCGGATACGATCGTTACCCAAGGCGCCGATGTGCTTCAGCAACGCAACTGCATCTGACAGATACAACGAGTAATTGTCATAATCTGCCACGTCGGCCAGCCAGTCGCTTTGTCCGCGTCCTACCACGTCCACACAGATCACGCGGCAATCGGCTGCCAATGCCTCTGCCAGGAAATCGAAGTCACGGCAATTGCGTGTCAGGCCATGAACACAAACGACAATGTGCAGATTGTCCGGTTCCCCCCATTCGGTGTAAGCGATATGGCGGGCATTATTGGCATCTCCAGCGTGGTTGGAAGAAATGGGGAAGCGCTTAAATCGCATCGTTATTATTTTGCATAATCAGGTGTTACAGTTTAACCTGCCTTTAATTTATCAGGGCACACTATTCCAATTTCAGTTCGAAAACAAAACGAGAGGATGACGAACGAATGCCGCAGACAGTACGGCCAGGCGCGAGTGAGGATATCAATGAAGTGTCACTTGATGAGATGGAAATGGCATTGCACTCAATCCTTGTAAGCCTCTACTTCAAGCGTCAGCTTGAGATCATCGCCCACGCCCGGCAATGCGTATTTCATACCAAAATCCGAGCGCTTCAGATTCGCGATGGCATCAATGCCGCACATGGCCCTCTTATTCATGGGGTTGACGCCACACTTGAATGCAATAATGGTAAGCGTCACTGGTCGGGTAACGCCAAGTAGTGTGAGGTTACCTTCAACCATTGCTGGGGTATCGCCGTTGAATCTCACCGCAATGGATTTGTAGATCGCTTGGGGGAACTCTGCTGTATTGAAAAAATCCGGTGAGCGTAGATGATCGTCACGTTTTTGCAAACCGGTGCTAAGTGAAGCCGTCTCGATAATCGCCTCGACTGACCCGGTTCTGGCGGCACGATCGATAGTAAATCTACCGCTGGTTCTGTCGAAACGGCCATGCATGCTGGAAAATCCCAAGTGGCTGATAGCGAAGTGAGGGTAAGTATGCGTAGGATCGAGCGTATAACTCTCTGCTGCCGCTGACACGCCAGCACTTGATAGCAGGATGGACAAAGCTAGTAATGCAGTCGTAGTACGGAGCATAGCGTCTCCCTTTTCTATGGATGAAAATAATTGATCCCTATCGGTGCCTCTAAAAATTCAAAGTTCTAAACAAGTCAAATTTAGAGATGCCTATATGCTTAACGGATAGCTCCGGTCATGCTGGCTATAGTGCAAGATCGCCGATCTTGCACCACACCAGAAAAATACAGGTGGCGGCACTGACCAGTGTAAGTAAGGATAGCATGATGATCTGCTGCCGTAGTGACCAGCTCTGCGGTAGCGGCATGAGTGCAATGACTGGAATTGCAGCCAGCACTGGCAGGCAATACCACGGCAGCTTGGCGAGCATCATCGCAGCAGGCGCAAGCAGTCCACACAGCAGTGATAGCGGCACAGTGAACGTCCTGCCGCAAGACAAGGATTTCCCGCTTAGTATCTGGATCAGGAGATAAGCGCCGCAGGATACGCCAATGGCGAACCCCAGTTGCCCAAGTAATGCTGATGTTCCGAGCAGCGCCGATGCACCAACAGCAATACCTAAACCTATCCCCGCAGATCCTGCACGTGCTGGCATGTCGGCAAGACGATCCATAAATACTGCCAGCCAGATTGCATAGGTAGTTATGCCGGCACCGTATGCCGCCGCCTTCCATATTCCTTGTTGTTGCAGAACTGGCCACAATACCCACAGTGCTGCAGCGCCGCCGACTGCTGCGATCAGATAGCGCACCGAACGCCAGTTACTTGGTGCCAAGTTAAGCAGCGGCGCAATGGCTGCAGCAATCAGTCCACACAGTATGATCTTTTTGACAGCGGAAAGCGGCTCAAAAATGAAATCGGCAACAAGATAAACTGTAGTGCAAAACCCTGCGATCACTGCCAGCCCGGACAGATGCAGGCGATTGAAGAGTCCCGCAGCAATCAATGCAGCGATAAAGGGTGCGATGCCACTTTGCACAGCAGGGTGGTTTAACCACTCGTTCAAAGTCTAATTCCAAGATTATGATTAAAAACCTGATTAAGCTCCACATGAGCGCAGCGGCGGCTTTGCAGGAAGGGCCGTATGAAAAGCGAGGATACGGATGATTGCCCTCCTCCCCGCTACGAGCCTGACACCGCAGATCACTCGCAAGGTACTGTCTAATATGACTTGAGGCCATCCCGATTTCACCTGCGATGCGCTCCACGGGGGAATCTGTTTCGAGGTTCCATTCTTTGGCAATTATGCAGGGTTTTTAGCCATTGCTGAGAATTGTCAGAAATATGAATACACTCTGTTGCAGGGCTTGGAATATAGCCTGACAGGAATTACTCAATATTTCGATTGATCCGGTCAACAAAATTGAAATCTGATGTATGCACAAATGATCTCTGTACAGTCATCTCTGGTGCGCTATACTGGTCATGAAGCTTGGTGGCTCTCTAGCCATCGGTGCAATGGGTCAAATATTTAAGGAGTGAAGGAATGAACGCTGAAATGACAGAAACCCCTGATGAGGCCAAAGATAAACTTGTAACAGATTTGAAGGTGGTAGTGGCAGATGCAGAAGAGCTACTCAAGGCAACCGCCGGACAAGCTGGTGAAAAGGTCGCGGCAGCCCGCGAAAAAATTAGCGTCAGCCTACACGAAGCCAAACAACAGTTATGTAAAGTGGAAGATATGGTGGTCGACAAGACCAGCCAGGCTGCAAAAATTACATGTCATTATGTTCAAGAGCATCCTTGGCAGGCTGTGGGTATTGCCGCTGGTGTCGGCCTTATAATTGGACTGCTGATCGGGCGGCGTTAAACTCCCCCACATCATGGTCGAAAAAGATCCCGGGAGCGAAGGCGGATTGCTTGACTCCATCAGGAAGCTGGCAACAACGCTAGTTGGCGTTCTGCAAACCCGGCTGGGAATTTTTGCCACTGAACTTGAGGAAGCAAAGCTGCAGTTAAGCCAGTTGCTTCTGCTAGGGCTGGTTGCACTGTTCTGCCTTGGCTTAGGAATTATTTTGCTGGCCGTTTTTTTCGTGGTGCTGTTCTGGGACAGCTACCGTCTTGCTGTATTGGGTATTATGGCAGCTGTTTTTCTTGGCATAGGGATATTTGCGGTGCTGGCGTTGCGCGCCAAAGCGGCAGAAAACACGGAAATGTTTTCTGCTACCCTGGCAGAACTGGCAAAAGACCGTGAACAACTTAAATAATCCATGAGCGCCAGTCTGGATGATATCCGCTGGCGGCGAACACAACTGGTAGCGCGTGCCGCCGTGCAACGCGGCGAAGTGTCAGCAGTTTTGCAACATATGGCCGAGCCATTATGCATAGTAGCTACGGCCGCAACCTGCATGCGTTATGTTAAAGCACATCCGCTCATCTCTATTGCTGCTTTGGTGAGCATAGGCATGGCCATAGCGTTTATGGTATCGCGTAACCACAGAATCTTCCGGCTAGTTCAGCCTGTCCTGATCCGCGCTTTTACCATCTGGCGGACATATCGTTCATTGGGTGTCTGGATTACTCGCGGCCGGGCTGCCTGGTCGCGTATTGAGACAACGAAACAGAACAGCAGAAGAAGTATTTCATCCAGTACCCGCTGATTTCTGGCCAAACTTGAGCAGCAGGTGCAGCGGATTGCCCGCTTGAGGTCTCCTGCTTCGCGGTGATCGTGCTTCCTTGGTTCTTTTCTGCTGTTACTTGCACTTGATCGTAGTAGAAACCGCATAAAACCATCAGTTAATACGGGGTAGGGTTTCACAAAAACCGTCCTGGAAGAGTGCCTGGATTTTTTAGAAGCACCTTATAGCGGCACTCGGTAGCGCGTTGGGTCAGGCACCTCCGCTGCCGCAAATCCCGCCCGGCGCAATCGGCAGGAATCACACACTCCGCAGGCTAACCCTGCTGCATCTGCCTGGTAGCAGGACACTGTCGAGCCATACTCCACTCCCAGCAAAATTCCTTGCTGGATGATTTCCGCCTTGGACAAACTGATAAGCGGCGCATGGATGCTCAACTTATTGCCTTCAATTGCGGCCTTAGTAGCCAGATTCGCCATTTGTTCGAAAGCTGCAATGTATTCGGGCCGGCAATCCGGGTAGCCAGAGTAATCCACTGCATTGACACCGATAAAAATGTCGCGGCTTCCAAGCACTTCGGCCCAAGCCAGTGCCAGCGATAACATGATGGTATTGCGGGCGGGAACATACGTGATCGGGATATCTGCCTTAACCCCTTCTGTGGGTACTGCGATGGATTTGTCGGTAAGAGCCGATCCACCAAACGCCGCGAGATCAACTTTGACGACCCGGTACTCACACACTCCCATGAATCGCGCTATCTTTTCTGCTGCTGCCAGTTCCGCGCGGTGACGTTGAGTATAATCGATACTCAGAGTGTAACACTCGTACCCCCTGTTGCGAGCAATGGCGAGCATGGTGGCCGAGTCCAACCCGCCCGACAAAAGTATCACCGCCTTATTCCGATTACATTTCATTAGTGACACTTGGTTGATATCCTCACTCGCTCCTGGCCGTACTATGCGCTCCGAAGGAAGTCCTCCTGGGGAATGTACTGTCTGCGACGTTCGTTCGCCATCGCATCGCATCGCCTCGTTTCGCTTTCGAACTGGAATTAGTCATATGACCCAGAAATGAATCGTGCCGTGCCCTTGCTGTCTGTTCATCGCCCCGGCCCTTCACCCCACAGCAGTTTGTGCAACTGGATCTGCATTCGAACTGGCAAGCGGTCACGCAGCACCCATGTAGCCAGCATTACCGGATCAAGCTTGCCATAAACTGGCGAAAATAAAATTGGACATATTAGATCCAGGTGGCGCTCACATAGCATTTTGAGCGCCCATTGGTAGTCCGTTTCATCACACAGCACAAACTTCAGCTCATCATGACGCGTGAGATGCTCCAGATTAGCCCAGCGGCTCTTCTGCACTTCACCTGAACCAGGGGTTTTGATGTCCAGAACTTTGGATACACGCATATCCACTCCGGATATATCCAGTGCACCGCTGGTTTCGAGCGATACTGAATAGCCCGTATCACACAATAACCTGAGTAGCTCCAGGCACTCCTTCTGTGCCAGAGGCTCGCCGCCAGTAACCGTGACATAGCGCGGCGCGTAACCGGAAATTTTTTCCAGAATAGCGGAGATTGACATACTTTCGCCGCCGTAAAAAGCGTATTCGGTATCGCAATAACCGCAACGTAAAGGACAGCCAGTCAGACGCACAAACACTGTGGGCAGTCCGACGCGACTGGTCTCCCCCTGCAGGGAAAAAAATATTTCACTGACGCGCAAAATTCTGCCCTCGGGTGTTCATGTAATTTTGTATCGCAATGGGGGAGGGAAGACGAACCATAGCACTGGGTGTAATTGTTACCACCATTAACGGGTGCTGCTCTACTGTCTGTTGATCAACCGTTGCCTGGCTTTATCTGCGGCATCGCTGGCTGGATACCTGGCGATCAGTTCTTCCAGAGTTTTTCTGGAGGCGGTAATTTTATTTGTCTCACGCTGGCTGCTGGCGATGTTGAGTAGCGCATCGGGAGCTTTGGCGCTATCGGGAAAAGCTTTGATCAGATTTCGCTGGGTATCGATAGCATTGTCGAAATCCCGTCGCGCGTAATAAGCATTACCGATCCAATACTGAGCACTGGGTGCAAATCTGGATCTAGGATAGCTCTCGAGAAAGCTTTTGAATCTGGTAATGGTAGCCTGGTAATTGCCGGCCTTGAATAGAGCATAAGCTGCCTCGTAGGCGCCATTCTCTGCAACTTCCACCGTCGCAGTGCTTGCAGCAGGCGCAGCCACTGCTGCGGTCGGGGATAGTGTCGTCGCATCAGCCGCCGGTTCGGTGGCAGCTGGTGGAACAGAGGATGTAGATGCGGGAAGGTCGGGCTGTTCAATCCGCCTCAACCGGTTGTCCAGATCAATGTAAAAATCTCGCTGCCGCTTCTGTGTCAGCCCATTTTCATTGACCAGCACCTCGACTTGACCGCGCAGCTTGTTGACATCCTGCCCGAGTGCTTCGATCTGGGTATGGAGATTAAGCAACGACTGGTTATTAAGCACTTCTTCCAGTTTTGTGATGCGTGTGAGCAGATCGCTGATCAGCACTTGCTGGTCAGCGATCTGTCTGCGTGCTTCATTGTCGTCGAGCAATCCGGCATAGACCGGATTACAAACTATCAATAACGATAATAATAGTGCGCGCACGCGCATGGTTACTCGCCTTGGTAGCGGATATCCGTGCGACGGTTCTCGGCCCATGAAGCCTCTTCATGCCCGGTCGCGCGGGGCTTTTCTTCGCCCAGGCTGACGGCCTCGATCTGGCTTTCCTTGGCACCGGATAGAGTCATTGCGCTCCTCACGCTATCGGCACGTTTCTGACCTAGCGCAAGGTTGTACTCGCGACTGCCGCGCTCGTCGGCATTGCCTTGCAACATCACTCTGGCACCAGCGTTGTCGCGCAAATACTGAGCATGAGCCTGCACCAGTGGTCTGTATTCATTCTTCACCACGTAACTATCGTAATCAAAATAAACGCTACGTTTGGACAGAATATTTTTTGGATCCGTCAGGATAGGGTTAAGGTTGGGATTGGTCACTGCCGAAGTTACCGCAGCAGACGCTGCCGCTGCTGGAGCAGCAGATCGGTCTTCCGCTGTGGCGGTGGGTTTGGTGGTATCGCTAGCGCATGCCGATAGCAAACCAATTAATAATACGCTCATTACTTTTTTCATGTTTTACTCCTTTTAAGTCAAATTGAAATATTCTTGTATTGCTGAGGATTACCGCACCCTCGGCAAAGGCCCCCATGCCGGTTCTCTTATATCACCCGCTTGCATCGAGAGCTCTTGTCTTGTTTTGCCATCACTTGATACTACGGCTAATATACCACGCCCCTTTACCTCGGTTGCATATAAAATCATCTTGTCGTTGGGAGCGGGGCTGGGCGACTCATCAAAACGTGAATCGGTTAGTAACTGCACCTGGCGGGTGGCCAGGTCCTGCACCGCAACATTGAATCTTGCGCCATTGCGGTGAACAAAGGTAAAACTTTTCCCATCCCGGCTATGATGTGGACTAACATTGTAGCTACCTTCAAAGGTAAGGCGCTCAGCCGTTCCAGATGCAACCCCTGCTACCAGCATACGATAGATTTGCGGGCTACCACCGCGATCAGAAGTAAAGATAATCGATTGGCCGTCGGGTGAAAAATTGGGCTCGGTATCGATCCCGGAACTTTGACTGAGCCGCTGCAGACCACTCCCGTCTGCATTTATCAGAAATATTTGTGAACCGCCCTGTAGGGACAGCACTACCGCAAGCTTCTTACCGTCGGGCGACCATGCCGGGGCACTGTTGCTTCCCTTGAAATTGGCTACCGCCTTGCGCGCCCGAGTTGCAAGTGTCTGAACATAGACCACCGGCTTCTTGTTTTCAAACGATACATAGGCAATCTGAGTGCCGTCGGGCGACCATGCAGGTGAAATGATTGGTTCGCCGTATTCAATTATCGACTGGGCATTAAAGCCATCGGCATCTGCCACTTGCAACGCATACTTGTTACCCTGCTTCATTACATAAGCGATGCGACTGCTGAACACGCCCATATCACCCGTCAGTCTTTCATAAATAATATCGGCTATTTGATGGGCAGCGGCACGCAACCGATCTGCCGGGACGGTGATAGTATGGTCAAATAACTGCACCTGCTTTGCTACATCCATCAGGTGAAAACCTATTTCCACTCGTCCATCCGGCAGCATCACCGTGTTGCCTATCAGCAGCGCATCAGCACCTCGGTTTTTCCAGTCAGGGTAGACAACCTGCCGAGGATCACGTAGAGCAGGACCAGATGAGTTAACCAGTCTGAAAAGGCCGGTGCGCTGCAGATCAGCTGCCACCACTGCAGTGACGCTTTGCTTGAGCTTTTCTTCGGCGGCAAAAGGAGCGATGGCGATGGGGATCTGTGTTGCACCACCGCCGAATATTTCAATATCGAGCGCAGCCTGGAGCGGCGTACTGGTCAGCCATAACAAAAAGACAAGTGTGAGTGTCTGGCGAGAAGATTGATGAGACCTCATTAGCATAAAAAAACTTTCATTATGTTACGGTAGGGCGCCTTTAATAATCAGAAGCTCTAACAAGAGTGGGTGGGAACAAAAACATGAATACAACATATGCGTGGATATGCGAGCAAGTATTTTTTGTGAACAAAAAGGTATTGTGGCGAAATCTGAATTTTTAAAGGTACCTGTTAGCCAATTATAACGCGAATAATGCCCCCAGGTTTTACCAGTCATTCGCGATAATGCACCTTGAGACTCAAATCGCGAAATTTAGGGAACAAGGCCGGATCGGGTGGCAGCGGCAGCGGCTTGGCCAGAAAAATTGCGCGTTCCACAGCATTGTCGAAAGCAGTATAGCCACTGCTCTTTCGCAGCCTCACATTAAGAATATCGCCGCCCGGCAGTAATGTGACATCGAGTTCCACCACCGAATCATCCGGTATATTGGGCGGCAAGATAATGCGGCTCCTGATCTTGGCCATGATTTTTGCCTTATATTCGGCGATCACATCCAGCGCCCGGGATTGTGCCGCCTGCTGTACTCGCTGTTTTTCAAGTGCTTCCTGGTCACGCACCAACTGTTCCAGATCATCAGCTATCTTCGCCTTTTTCTCTTCCGGCACCGGTTGCTTTTTCTCCACCGGCACGGGCGGTTTTTTCTCCATTGGCTTGGGTTTTTCGATCTTTTCCTTGAACGCGATGTCTGGTTTCATGGGTGGCAGCGCTTCCGGCTTTGGCGGCAGAGGCTTTGCCTCGGGGGGCGATGGCACCGGTTTGGGTGGTGAAGGTTTTGCCACAGCAGGCGGCGGAGCTGGCGGAGGTAGACTGCTCCACAAGTCCACTACCATGCCTTCGGGTGGATAGCTTTTCCAACTGAGACCGAAAATCATAAAGATAAAAAATACCACGTGCACCAGCAGTGCCAGCACTCCCGCCGGCAATAGTCCCGGTTCAAGGTGTGCGGAATCTCGCAACGCCGTCGCACTCATCTTGTGCTTGTATTGCTCATTTCGATCTGGCTAGTAGCCCGACTTTTTTCACTTGCTGCTGTTGCAGAATGTCCATTACGTTCATCACTTCTTCATAACGTACACTTTTGTCAGCAGCGATCACCACAGGTTGCTCAGCGTTTTGTGCCTGCTTCTGCTTGATTGCCTCGACCAGTTGAGTGCGACTGATTGTTTGTTCGGTGCCCGGCTTGTCGCGATCATGCAGCGTCAGGCTGCCATCGGCCTTAATGATCACTTCCAGTGGCGCTACTGGCGGTGTCAGGGATTTACCGATCTGCGGCAATTCGACCTGACCGGGACTGATGAGCGGTGCCGTAATCATGAAAATCACCAGCAATACCAACATCACGTCGATGTATGGTACGACGTTGATCTCGTTCATTTGGCGACGTTTAGCGCGGCGCTCAGTCACGATACCCACCCCATAAAGTCACCTTCATCAGGCCGCTTGCCGCTGCAATACATTGGACAGTTCTTCCATGAAACTCTCAAAACGAGTTGCCAACCGGTCAACATCATGCGCGTACCGGTTGTAAGCAATGACTGCGGGAATTGCGGCAAACAACCCCATTGCGGTCGCTATCAGCGCCTCAGCAATACCAGGAGCGACATGGGCGATGGTAGCCTGGGTGACGTTGGACAATCCACGAAAAGAATTCATGATTCCCCAAACCGTGCCGAACAGACCGACGTAAGGACTCACTGACCCCACAGTCGCCAGGAAAGAGAGATGTGATTCAAGACCATCCATTTCCCGTTGGTAAGTTGCGCGCATTGCCCGGCGTGTGCCATCCATCACCGTGCTGATATCCATTCCCGGTTGGCGCTTGTTTTTGACGAACTCACGAAAACCCGCCTCAAAAATCCGCTCCATACTGCCCGTCGTGTGGCGCGCGTTGCTAGCGCTTTGGTAAAGCTTGTTGAGGTCTGGCCCCTTCCAGAATACATCCTCGAATTCATCACTCTGCTTTATCGCCAACCGGATGCTGAACATCTTGCGAAAAATGTACCACCATGACAGAAATGAAGTCAGCAGCAATAGCGCCATCACCAGTTGTACCGGTAAACTGGCACTACCAATAAGATGTAGAAGAGATAAATCCTGCGTAACTGATGTATTCATAAGAGTTTCCCGAGTTTATGACGCAATGGCGCTGGCACGCTCACTGGCATGAGAGTGTCAGCACCCACACACACTGCATTAACGGTAGCGCCAGCCAGCACGGTCTGGTCGCGCAATACTTGCTGGGAAAGTGTCAGGCGGCTTCTGCCTACTGCCGTTACTTGCACGGTCACATGCAGCAGATCGTCCAGCAACGCAGGTTTGAAATATTCAATATTGAGAGAACGTATCATAAAAATCGACTTGTGTATCTGAACCAACGAGTGAATATCAAACCCCAGTTCCCGCAGCCATTCATAACGGGCGCGCTCCATAAAATTGAGATAAGTCGAATGATAAACTACTCCGCCCGCGTCTGTATCCTGATAATAGACGCGCACGGGAAGGAAAAAAGTTGAATCAGGTGTAGGGTCAGGCATCTGTATATCTTAAAAAATCGAGCCACTGAAAGTCTGGTGCACTATACCCAAATCATGCCGTTAATACCATCGCCCCCTTGCGTATCCACTGTCTATATTTTACGACAAACCAATTTGTTGCCACCCAACTCCGACGGATAGTCGTGCCGATTGCAACTTGTGCGCAATCCCTTGGCGGCCAACCAGATAATAACAATGTTTGCGACTTCATGACCTGTAGTCAAATTATATGTTTATTATCTAATGCACTGGATAATAAACTTGCCTACCCTGATGACTGACGCCGACCTGTGCGGAATATTCTTTGATCGTCTCAGGTATGAGTACCACAGGCCATGAGTTTATTCTCGAATCGTACAAACGAAACAGACCTACGCAGTCTTCTCCAATTCGGCGGATTCTTGGAGAGTATCTTGACAGCATGAACTTTATCGTCATAACGCCACCCGCGAGCCGTCTTGAAATGATCTATCATGGCCGACTTCGGGTTTTTCACTCTGTCAGGCTTGCTGACTTTCTTGACAGCATAGAGATGCGTCGCCACTGAAAGAAAATCTGAAATACATTTCTCGTCAGCCAAAACCCAACTTTCCAGTTCCTGCTCAATGCACACCAGATATACTGGCTGAGTTGCTGTAATTCCGGCTTGTGCTAATGCTTGTAATAATGCCTGCCGTTCATCATACCGACAGGGCTTGTTCTTCCTGTCAGGCCATGCGGGGCGCAAATCCCAGACGATCAACACACAATTACAACCATCTGCTAACAGTGATGTGGCCACCCTGCCCGCATCGGTGAGCAGGGTGGGCTTGTTGTCGAGTGTGCGCGAAATCAGCTGTACCCCAGGCCGCAGCTGACTGGCAAGATATTCACACACTTGTTTGTCCGCACCTTGAGGCCCGCATTCAAAGATGAAACCTATCTTCATCATGCACCGCCACCAGCAAGATTGCCCATGGTGTAGAGCTTGCCAGGGGCGAAGTCAGCCGCCCAACGCTGCAAGTTGTCGCTATCGGCTGGTCGCAAAAAGCGTGGCTGCCCTTTACTGTCGCGTTCCACCAGCACCAGATGTTCCAGCGTCAGCAAATCCAGCAAATAGGGCGAGTGCGTCGTCACAATAACCTGCGTAATGCCGCTCAATACCGCATTGCGAATTTCCTCGACAATCAAGTGAATGCTACGCGGATCAAGGCCGTTCTCGACTTCCTCCACCACAATCAGCGGCGGGGGACTCGGGTGCCGCAATAAAGCCAGCAAGGCCAGCATGCGCAACGTACCCGTGGAAAGCATCCAGCCAGGCACCTTGAAATCCGCCTCCGTTAATTGCAGGTAAGCCTTGCGTTCCAGCTCCGAAGTAACAGACGGCTGCAAATCGCGTGCATAGGGCAGCACGTAAGACATGGTCTCGACGATGCCATCGAATGCCGCCTGATCAAGCCGACGAATGTCGAGCAGAAAATCAGCAATGTTTGAACCGTCTTTCGCCAAGCGTACAGCGCCGCCAGTGCGCTGCTGAGGTTGGGGTGTACCCATGCGCTCGGGTTGAAGGGTAAGGAACTGCCAATTTTGTATCTGGTTGGCAATCTCGCCATGCTTGCCCCGTGCCCGCGAAAGGATGGACTGGCCAGCATCGCTATCCAAGACTACTCGCGCCATGGCACTCTCGATGCACCACCCATTGGCATGGTGCGAGGATTCTTGGGAAATGAAAATGCGGTTGGCTGCTGGGTCGTTATTCACCTTCATTTCAATGCGAGTGGATTTTAGTACCGATTTTCCGATGGCCAAGTTGAAAGCTATTGGATTCACTGCCTCGCCTGCCCGCTCTTTCGCCTCCACCGACTTGTGGCGCGCATGCTCGATACCCATCCAACGCTGCATAGCGGAGTCCAGCCCATAGCGCACGATAGTCTGGTAGGTTTCCAGTGCCTCGATCAGACTGGACTTGCCGCTGCCGTTATGGCCGATAAAAACAGTGAGCGGCCCTAGCCGGATCGTCTTGCTATCGACAATCGCTTTGAAGTTACGCACACGGACACTTTGCAATCTCACCTTACTAATCCCCTTTCTACATCGCGGTATGCGTTGAGTGCCGCTAGTTTGACAGGTTCGGCGACCAGCGGGAAGGTAGTGAGGATGTGGGCAAACTCGGATTCGGTGAGGCCGTACAGGTGGGCGATCAGGCCGTCGAGTTCGGCGCGCAAACGGGCACGTTCGAGGGGCTCCAGAGGCTGGTGGCGTTTAAGGCCGACTTCTTTGGCGAGATCGTCGAATTCTGGGGTGGTGCAGATCAGGTGGGCGGCGCGGGTGGCGATGGGGGGAAAACGTGGATCGGTAGAGCTTATACGCGGAGCTGGTAACTGATAAAACGCATACATTGAAATCGTTGTTGTTACGCGCTGCCTGATCATGAAATCGAATATAAAGCTATTCAAAACAGCAACTACAAACAATTGTTCTTGTGGTGACAAAGCAGAGTCTCGCCTTTCAACCATCAGCTTGTGGTTAGCGAATACCTGCCTAGGCAAGATTGACGAAATCAAGCTACGTTCATTAGTGTTGGATGCAATTTCGCGGAATGCCAAACGGTAGTCCTGATAGTGAAACCCAATTTCCCGTTGCACTTTACCCAGCTTATTTTTGGCTTCTGTTTCAATGAGCCAATATTTTGGGTCAGCATATTTTGAATCAAACTGCCAGATCATCTTGCCTTCATACAACGGCAACCGACCAACCCCCGGCTCAGTCTTGAACAGTTTGCTGTCATTGGTCATGTGGAATTCGTTGCTTAAGCGAAGATTCCACGTCCCTTCAATTTCCTCGCCCAGCAGCGGAAAGCGCAGCATCTTTTCGGCAATATGCACGTCGAGTTCGCTCCTGAATTCCATCACCGAATGCGAATCGGGCGAAAGGCGCTTAATCAGGTCAGTCGAAAGACGAACAAAGTTGGAATCCGTGTAGATGAAATTCGCAAGGTCTCTAGGTTGCACAGCCTCGCGCGGGTTGATGCGGAAGGTGGCTGGAAACTCATTGGTCACCCCGCCTTTTTCGAAGACAAGGAAACAGAATTTTTGGGCGTGATGCACACCTTCAAATATATATTTCTCGTTTGAGAGGGAGATCAAAACTTCGACACTGGAATGTTCGAACAACATTTGCCGCAGGCCGGTTGCGCCAAGGTCTGTGTAAATGCTCCCCGGTACGACGATTCCACAGTGGCCACCCGTTCTTAACAAGGAAAAGCAGCGCTCAGTAAAGAGCTTATAGAGATTGATGTCGCTGCCGGTCTTCTTACCGTTGACCACGGCGGACTGAAAGCCGAATTCCGGCGTAGCACGGAAGTAGGCACTGATATGTGGAAACCGGCTTTCGTAGACCAGCCAGGCATCGCGCACCGCCTTGTCCTTTAGCAGCATGCCTTGTTCTTTCTCAAACTCCTTGATGGTCATCTTGTTCTTGCTGACCAGTTCGGAATGCTCGGCGAAAAACTCCTTGGCTTGTGGTTTGAACACTTCCCACGGCGGATTGGTGAGGATGATGTCGAAGCCGCCATTTTTCTGCATGATCTGGTCGAACATATAACCCCAGTGGAACGGAGTTTGAGCGTCAATGTGTTCGCGCGCGACTTTGATCTTTTTCGGTTTGCCCAAAGCGTTTTTAGTGGCGTCCCAAGTAGCTTGTTCGTATTTCACGCCGAGCGCTTCGAACTGGTCGCGCAGCAATTCGTTGAGCGTGCTTGTGGCCTCCTTCATGGATTGGTCAATATCATCGCGTAGATTGCGCAAATTGATCTCACGCCCCAACAAACCTGCAGTGTAGCGGTAGGCTTGCAGCTTGCGGTTCTTCTCCTCCAGTAGTCTGCGGAAAGGGATCTTGAACAAATCGTCCTGCTTACGCTCGAATTCGTGTTCATCCACACGCATCAACCCGATCAGGGAGTTACCGGGCAGGATGTTGAAGTCTATGTTGGGCAGCGGCTCCAACTCTTCCACCTTGCGCACCGAGGACACCATGGTAAGAAACAGCCGCAGTTTGGCGATTTCAGTAGCCTCTTGCATAGCATCCACACCGTAGAGGTTGTCGGTGACAATGCGGCGTTTGATGTAATAGGCGACGCTGGGGTGTTCCTGTTGAATAGACTTCAACCAAAATTGCAGGGCATCGCTGGCACTCATTTCGGCACGCCCCACTACGGCGGAATAAATGTTGATGAGCACCTTGAGCGCGGCCACCAGAAACGCGCCCGAACCCACCGCTGGGTCAAGAATGTTGATGGCGGGCAGCACTTCATGTACCAGCTTGAGCGCGGTGACGTTGTCCATTTTTGCCAGCATGTCGGGCACGCTGGCAAAGCTTACTTCCTTCAAACCCAGTTCCGGCACGGCTGGCGCATGGATGCGTTCCAGTACCAGTTTGTGGATGCTGCGCTCAGCCAGATAGTTGGTGATTTCCGGGCGGGTATAGTAAGCGCCAAAGGCTTTCTGGTTGATGTATTTCTCGAAGATGTAGCCCAGCACGTCCGGGTTGATTTCGTCGGCATTACCACCGGGTGTATCGTCCAGATTCCACGAGAATGAGGCGAACAGCTTGAACACGCCTTCAAAGGCGCGGTCTGGAATGCGCAAGGTCGTACCCAGCCGGGGCTGTTTGTCTACATCGAGTTCCAGCGTGTGGTGCAGAAATAAGCCGCCGTTGAGATAGGGAATGTCGCCCGTCAGTGCTTGCACGGCGGCGGAGCGATCTGCCTTGGGTTTGGCGAATGCCTCGAAGAACAACGCATTCAGGAATTCACCGAAAAAACGATCCTGCCCGCACGTCTGTGAAGCGGCAAATTTTTTAGGCAGGTAGTCATAATCGGCGTGATCGAGAAAACCTTTTTTTTGCATGAACCAGACGAACATCAGTCGGTTGAGGATGACCGAGGCATACCAGCGGCGGTCGCGCTCATTGTCTATGCCTTCGATTTCCGCGAGCAGGTTGCCGTGCTGTTCCTGATAGGCAGTAAAAAATCGCTTGGTGGTTTTTTCCACATCCAGCGCGGATTCCATGCGACGCGCCACTTCCAGCACGGGCAGGCGACCTGTCGCATCCAGCTCGTAAAGCTCCACCACCATGGCCTGCAACTTGGAGGCAAACAGATCAACTGGCTGGCCGCGAAAGTATTCGTGGCGGCGGGGTATGGTTTTGGGTTTGCCAGTTTCGCTATCCTTGGTGCGTTTGACCCAGTACCACAGGCTTTGGGTGGGCTGCTCGGCACGGTCGAGAAAGATCAGCAGGTTTTCATAATGCGATTGCGACACCTGCCGCCAGATCGCTATGCGCTGCGCCTCATCCGGCCAGCCTGTTTCGGTGATGATTTCCAGCACGGCCACGCCTGACAGTTCGGCGACCATGCGCCGCTGGTAGCGGATGTCTTTGGCTGCATCGTCTCGCCAAATGCGCTCACCCGCAGGTGGATGATTCCAACCCAGCACGTCGGTGAATAGCAAATTGAAATTCAGTTGCTGGAGGTGGGTGCTGAATTGTTCGAGGTTGAGGCCGGACATTTAGTTAAGGCTTCCGTTTCTTGAGGCAATCAGCCCCATAGAGCAAACGATCTTTGGCTCATGTTGTTTTGCGTCGTCTTCGGCGTAGGTGAGCTGGTTTTCCTCGCGCATGGATTTTACGGCATCGCTCAGTTGTTCATCATTTACGCCGCCGCGCATCAGGCGGTTGAGTGTGTCCGCAGCACTTTCCAGCAAGGGGCGGGCGTAAATGTCTTCGATGGCGCGCTCTAATTCGACGTCTGCGAACAGTGAGTTGTGCAGACTGCGAGCATATTCCTTAAGACGGTCATAACACTTGCGGCGCGGGCTGGAAGGCCGCCCCAAACCGCCGCCTATAGCCTTGTCCTGAGTAACGGCCAGATTGAGTCCGATAGCGACCAGTTCGTGATGGTTTTCGGCACGTTCTAGTGCTGACTCTTCAGGTGTGCATTCCGCCACGCGCAGAATGGTGAATTGCGATTCGGTGATGGCATGGCCTTGCGCATTGACCCAGGCGAGGTGGTCGTTGCCTTCGGGAGATTTGACGTAGACGAGGGCGCTGTCGCCCGCAACCCTCTCCCCTAGTCCCTCTCCCGCCTGCGGGTAATAACCAGCGACTTGCCCGCTTGCGGGTTTAATCGAATGGCTAGTAGTCCTATCAGCGAAACTTAAATGCTTGGCGGTATAAATTACGGGTGGCAATGCCTCGATCTTGCGCGCCAGTTCAGGGTTGTCTTGTGTGGCAGTTTTCCAGATTTGCCAGGCGTAAGAAGCCAAGTCAACTTCATCATCCTGATCATCCAGCGCACCAGCGGTTTGTAGAGAAAGTTTGCGCAAACGCTCGGCATCTTCGTCCTCAAAAAACGCTTCGTCCGTGCCTACCACTTCGGCATTTTCATGCAGGCGTTGCGTGATGCGCGCACGCAGGTTGATGATACGTTCCACGCCATCGGCAGGCAGGAAGGAATAGCAACGAATTTCCTCAGCTTTCTGGCCGATGCGATCCACGCGGCCTGCGCGCTGTATGAGGCGAATGATCGCCCAAGGCAGGTCGTAATTCACCACCACGGCGCAGTCTTGCAAGTTTTGCCCTTCGGAAAGCACATCGGTACAGATCAACACGCGCAATTCATCCGTCTTGCTGACTTGCGCATGGTTAGATTGCGGCGAGAAGCGGCAAGCGATGGCATAGGGGTCGGCAGATGCGCCGGTGACTGCCGCCAGCGCCTTGATGCCGCGCGCTTGCAACGCGCGCCCAAGGTAACGTGCGGTATCGGCAAACTGGGTGAATACCAGCACCTTGTTTTTGCCATGGGTGTGCGTAATAAGGTTTTCCAGTTGAGTGAGTTTGCGGTCTTGCTCGATATTCCATGCACCGTTACGTTTGAGCAAATCGCGCAATGCGGAGATGTCGTCGGCAAGATGTTCGCGCAGTTCTTTTTTGAACAGATGCGAGTCGATCCATTTGAAGCGTTTGCAGTATTGATCGGCATACTGGCGGTAGCTGGATGCAGCAGGGCTGTTTGCGTTGCTTTCAGCTTCTTCGATCACGCCATCTAGCAAGTCTTCCTGCTCGGCATGCAAACCTTCGGCATCTTCGTCAAAACGGTCTGCGTCGAGAATGCCCGCATCCAGTGTGCCGATGGGCAGCTCCAAGCCGTTATCAATCGCGTACAGGTAAATTTCATTGCGCAGGATGTGCCGTTCGATGGATTGCATAAATGAGAAGCCGCTGGATTCGAGGCGCTTGAACAGGTTGGTGCGGCAAAACCCGATCAGCCGCTGACCCGCCTTGCCAAGATCATCCATCTGTTTACGTTCGGCGGCGCTGGCGGATTTAAGCAGCAGAGAATCGCCATATTTTCCCAGACCATAACGCGAGAGGCGCAGGCGGCTGATGACATCTACCACTTCCAACGAGTACAGTTTGGCATACTGGTCGGCAGGATCATTTTCATCCACGGCAAACCCGAGCGAAATCGGCTTGCGTGTCGGAAAATAGAGTTTTTCGCCAGTGTGCACCTTGAGGTAACGGCGGCCTGTTGTGGCATCCTGCTCGGTGTAGTGCTGGAGGATAAAGCTGCGCGTGCGGCGCACCATGTAGAGGCGGATCAGTTCGCGCCAGTCATCCAGCACATCGCTTTTTTCCATCGCCAGAATCGAATGCGGCGGACATTGATATTGCCGCTCGAATTGCGCGTCGGTAATATTCTTTGTGCGCATGAAGTGTTCGGGCCGCACGCCGATATTGGCGCGCTCTTCCACGAATAACCGCAGTTGCGCGGAAAGGTCGGTGAGTGTTTTGTTGTAGGGGGTGGCCGTCAGCAGAATGACCCGTGAGTCGCATTGCTTCACGTATTCGTGGATAGCCTTGTAACGCCTGCCTTCGCGGTTGCGCAGGTTGTGACTTTCGTCGATCAGCACCAGCTTGTAGGGCTTGAGGTCTTTCAATCCTCTAGTCTTGTGTACCACCTCTGTCAGCGATTTAACCGTGCCACGCAGGCCATACTCCTTGCGGTAATGCTCCCACATCGGCACGAGGTTTTTCGGGCAGATGATTAGCGTTTCATAGTTTTGTTCGTCTTCCACCATGCGCGCCAAGGCGGTGGCCATCATGGTTTTACCCAACCCCACCACGTCGCCGATGATGACGCCACGGCGCTTATGTAAATGGCGCGCGGCGATTTTCACCGCCGCCTTCTGGAAGTCGAACAATTCTTCCTCAAAACGAACCGGCAAACGGAACTGGCTCAAGCCCGCACGCGCTTCGACGCTGAGGTGATAAGCCATGTTCAGGTAGATGTGGTACGGCAGCACCAGCTCTACGCGCGCCCAGCTTTGCTCGATCACTTCTGCCAATTCAGCGGAAAGATCAATACACCAGTTGTCCCTCCAGCGAGCATCGAACCATTCTGAAAGTTTAATGGTCGCATCGTGATCAAGCACGTCAATGTTGAGTTCGCCCTGTTTGGAAAGCCCGGAGAAAGTCAGGTTGCTGCTGCCGACAAAACCAGTGATCGGATTGTTAGCATCTTTGCGAAACAGGAGATAAAGCTTGGCATGCAGCGGATAAGGCAGAAATAATTTGACCTGTACCTTACCTTCGCGCAGTTGCCTGGCGAGGCGTTGCAAACCTTTTTCGTCAGCGGAAGTAGGAAGACCAAAGGTGATTTGTTCGCGTAAGTGAGCAGCAAACTTGTGCTTGATTTCGCTGGCGTGCGCATTGTCCATCAGCGCGTTATCACCAGCTGCTTGGTACAGCGCACGCACTTCTTCATGCGGCGGACGTTGCATACCAATCAATACGCGGCATCGCTGCCCTGCATCGGGCTGCCACTCAGCAATCAAATCATCAATCGTGCGCCATCCGCGTAGATTGAAATAGCCCACACAAAAATCAGCACGCTCGGAAACAGCAAGTGTGGCACGAAGCGCAGGCAATAGGGACTGGTCTATATTGTCAAAAACACGCGGCATATTTCTCTTGTTGTTTCGTGTAAATACGGGGTAGCGTTAGTTATTCTTCATCTTGATGAGCAAGGCGGGGCATATGCCGCCTCTATAAATTTCCCCTTGCTGTTTAACATTCCATTCTCATAATTCACCAGCCCTGCTCACATTTACTATTCACCGCGACCATTCACTGTGACTTGGCTGTACGCTCTGGGGTAATCCTCTTCATCCGAATAAGCCACCACTGTGACTGAAAGTTTTTAGGCTCACGGGTTATCTTCCCACAACTCTCCGCACAGTCCGTTCTTCGGTAATGCCATGCCGAAATGCTGGTAGGCGATAGCCGTGGCCATGCGCCCGCGCGGAGTACGCTTCATGTAACCCTGCTGGATCAGGTAAGGCTCCAGCACATCCTCGATGGTACCGCGCTCTTCGCTGATGGCAGCGGCGAGATTATCCACCCCCACCGGACCACCGCCGAATTTTTCCATCACTGCCAGCAGCAACTTTCTGTCCATCACATCCAACCCGGCAATGTCCACATCCAACATGATCAGGGCTGCATCCGCCACCGGACGAGTGATATGGCCATCAGCTTTGACTTCGGCAAAATCGCGCACCCGCCGCAGCAGGCGGTTGACGATGCGTGGTGTGCCACGTGAGCGGCGCGCGATTTCTATCGCACCGTCGGGAGAAATTTCCACGTTGAGCAATCCGGCTGAACGCGTAACGATGCGGGTCAATTCCTCTACCGAATAAAACTCCAGCCGCGAAATAATGCCGAAGCGGTCGCGCAACGGGTTAGTTAGCATACCGGCGCGGGTAGTGGCGCCCACCAGTGTAAATGGTGGCAGGTCGAGCTTGACTGAACGCGCAGCAGGGCCTTCACCGATCATGATGTCGAGCTGGTAATCCTCCAGCGCCGGGTAGAGAATCTCTTCCACTACTGCAGAGAGCCGGTGGATTTCGTCGATGAACAAGACATCGTTAGGTTCGAGATTGGTCAGCAGCGCCGCCAGATCGCCGGGGCGCTCCAGTACCGGGCCGGACGTGTGCCGCAAATTCACGCCCATCTCCCTGGCAATAATGTGCGCAAGGGTGGTTTTGCCTAATCCGGGCGGACCAAACAACAGGACGTGATCGAGTGCTTCCTTGCGCCGCCGCGCCGCTTCGATGAAGATCTGCAATTGTCCGCGAACTTTTTCCTGGCCGACATACTCATCCAGAAACTTGGGGCGCAGCGCCCGTTCCAGATCTTCTTCCTGGGTAGAGGCCGGTGCGGCAGCGATCAGTCGATCAGTCTCAATCATTCATATGGCATAGATAATTTGTCCGCCTGACACGTAGACAGACAGGTTTTCATAGAGGTACAGACAAGGTAGCTGCACTACTTTTCTTTTGATAGAAGTTTCAATGCCTGCCGTATGCCGTCGGACACGGCAGCGCCAGCAGGTAACTGCTTGATCGCCCAGTTGGCTTCACGGTCATTATAACCGAGCGACAGCAGCGCATTGAGTATGTCGCTGGCGCTCGCTGAAGAAAGCGTGATGCCAGTTGCACCGGTACCACCAGTCATGCCAGAATCAAGTTTGTCACGCAACTCCAGCAGCAAACGTTCGGCCGTTTTTTTGCCGATGCCAGGGGTTTTGATGAGCCGGACGCTGTCCTGAGCCGCCACTGCCTGATGCAGGTCAGCCACACTCAGGCCGGACAGTACAGCCAACGCAGTTCTTGCGCCCACACCGGAAATTTTCACGAGCTGGCGGAAAGCTTGCCGCTCGGCCTCAGTGCTAAAACCAAACAGCAGGTGTATATCTTCACGCACCACCAGATGAGTGTGGAGTATAACTTGCGCACCGATAGCGGGCAGCTGATAAAACGTACTCATGGGCACATCGATTTCATAACCGACCCCTTGCACATCAACCAGCACCAGCGGTGGATGTTTTTCCAGCAACAGCCCCGTTATCCTGCCGATCATACCAACCGCCCCCGTTTCATACGATAACCCGCCGTTGAGATCCCACCCAGCCCTTGTCCGCCATGAGCATGGCAGATGGCGCAAGCAAGCGCATCCGCTGCATCCGCGCTGGGGCTGCCAACAAGTTTCAGCAGACGCTTCACCATTTCCTGCACCTGTTCTTTTTTTGCGTGACCGTTACCGACTACCGCTTGCTTGACTTGCAGCGCGGTGTATTCGGCGACGGTAAGATTATTCAGCACTGCCGCGCAAATCGCTGCACCCCGCGCTTGTCCGAGCATCAGTGTGGATTTGGGATTGATGTTAACGAACACTTGCTCTACTGCGACCTGATCGGGACGATGTTGGGCAATGACTTCATTGAGATGATCCATGATGGATTTCAGGCGTAGCGGCAGCTCGCCGTCCGGTGTCTTGATGCAGCCGCTACTGACGTAAGTCAGACTGCTGCCAGCTTTATCGATGATCCCAAAACCAGTGATGCGTAAACCGGGGTCTATGCCAAGGATACGGATTTTGTCACCTGCCGGAGATAACTATCCATCAATCACTGCCGTCGTATAAACCTCTTGTACATCGTCGATATTTTCCAGTGCGTCCAGCAGCTTTTGCATTTTCACCGCATCGTCGCCGGTCAGTACGGCCTCATTTTCAGGTTTCATTGTCACTTCGGCTAGTTCTGCCTTGAAACCGGCTTTCTCCAGCGCCGCCTTGACGCTGGCAAATTCATACGGTGCGGTGATCACCTCAATGCTGCCGTCATCGTTGCTGATCACGTCCTCGGCACCTGCCTCCAGTGCTGCTTCAATCAACCTGTCCTCGTCGGTACCCGGAGCAAAAAACATCTGCCCGCAATGCTTAAACAGGAACGCGACCGAACCGTCAGTACCAAGGTTGCCGCCGTATTTGGTGAAAGCATGACGCACATCAGCTACTGTACGCACGCGGTTGTCGGTCATGCAATCAACCAGTACAGCCGCACCGGCAATACCGTAACCCTCATAACGTATCTCTTCGTAATTTACACCGTCCAGTTCGCCGCTGCCTCGTTTGACCGCTCGCTCGACATTGTCCTTGGGCATGTTGTGCTCGTAGGCCTTATCGATGGCTAACCGCAGGCGCGGATTGCTGGCGGAGTCCCCGCCGCCTAGTCGTGCAGCAACGGTAATTTCCTTGATGAGCCGCGTAAAAATCTTGCCGCGCTTGGCATCTGTCGCGGCTTTCTTGTGCTTGATATTCGCCCACTTGCTGTGACCAGCCATGATGCCTATGCCCTGTGTTGGAGTAATGCAATGTTACCACCCCGCATCCTGCGGATAAAGCACCGGATAAATATTAAGCACTACGAGCGATGGTGGCTTTACGAACAACTGGTAATCTTGGATGCGCGTGGTCTGCCGCTGGCGCTGACTACAACTTCCCATCCCTGGCCGGATGCTGCGGGTGGAGGGGGGCAAAGCGTGAAAGTGCCCGTCTGAAAAGCGCCGCTGGTTTGCTGGGTCATACCCTGCGAATCATAAGAAACATAGCTGCTGATGAGAGAGTTCCCTTCCAAAGTGTAGCCGTTTTGCAAAGTGGACATCGTATGCACTATTGGCTCACCGGCATCCCGGCTCGCATTATTGTTTGGGTCAGCAAATACAATCCAGCCTTGACTCCAGTCTCCTGCGCTCGCACAGGCTTGCCCGTCTGCACTTTTGCATAGCACCACCCGGCCATTGCGCTTGATGGCTTCCGACCTTGCCAGGAATAAGGCAGAAAACATGTCACTGGAATAAGCGTTCAGACGGCTGCTAACCACGAACTGGTTGAAGGACGGCACACCAATAGCCAACAAAATTGCCAGTACCGACAGGGTTACCAGCAACTCAATCATTGTCATTCCTCGGCTCGACAGAATGCGCATGTCAGGACGCATACCCATGGCTTTAGGGAACTCTCCGAACGGGTGCTATGCGGGCGTGAGGATGCGTCACGCAGCACTTATTCAAAGATTCTCTGGTCATCATCATTGTTTAAGCAGCCAGTAAACACGGGATTTGGCACTGGACAGCGTAGCTACAGGAAGTGGAGCGGATCCTTCCAGTGCAGAGGTCGGACTGGCGCCAATGATGAAAGGTACTGTTATGGTTGACCCGGGAGAAATGGGGTTATTCACAGTTACCATACCCGCTACTGGCGAAGGCGATAAACCGCCGCCAGTGACCATAATATACCGTGTTGCGCCAACGGCTGCGGCATTAAGAAACCTGACATTGTAAACACTGGCCGTGCCCAGATTAGAGCCGCAGATGCTTGGATTCGCTGCCGTTGCGGTATGTGTACTGAAAGTAAGTACACCCAGCGCAACCACTGCAGATGTCACCACCTGCTCTCTATCATGCACCCCGGAACCGAACGCCAGATACCAGCCTTTTTTAGCATCGAATTGTGCCTGGATGGGCGAGGTGGCACTGTCCGGGCCGATTGCCAGCAGCGAATTCATGCATGCCAGAGGCTGGGATTGGCAGTTAGCAGCTTCAGACGGCCACCAGCTCACATCGGTAGGATTGTCTTTGATCATGAAAAATGCATTGTCCACACTTGCTGTAACCGTGTTACTGAGCAGTGGATGTTCACGATCGCCCGAGCCAACCAGCACCGCATTATAGTCGGGGGTTACCACCACCTCTGGAGCAAACAGAAATTTACGATTAGCGACCCCAGCAGGGCAGACAGAGGTATCGCATCCCAACGAAGCGATCCTGGAGATGGTCCAGCTTGCAGGCACGGCTGAACCGATAGTGATACGATAAACGTTTCCACCTGTATCCACTGCATAGGCATATTGTGCGAGGCCGGAACTGTTGGCGACAATGGTGATGTCTGCCGCCACACTGCGATCAGTGTTCAGAGTAGTCAGCAAGGTGCCATCATTCGCATCCAGCACGTACACCATGTTGCCCTTGGGCGAGGTACAGGTATTGGGTTCGGCGTCTTCGCAGGTATCGTACCCGCCGCCCATGATCAGCAACGGCGCATTACCCGAAGAATACCCCGATGCCTTCAACACCTTGGGTACCGACCAGGATTGCCCGATACCAGCGAGGTCCGCCGAAGTGCAGCCGGTGTCATCGGTCAGATTGGGGCAACCTTTGCGCCATTTCAGACTGGGGGTGGCCGGCGAGCTTACATTGAACGCATATACCATCCGTCCACCGCGCCGCTGGGAGGCGTAAATCCATACTGTGCCTGCACCACTATCCTGATAGGCGGTCACGGAACCGTCAAAGAAATATGGTTTTGGCTGCGCTACTGGTGTGGTTACTGGCAGGCCGGGATAACTCACCATCGGGCTGTTATCATAGATCCGCTTCAACCTGCTGTAGTGTTCCGGTGCAACGAACGACCACAGTTCGCTGCCCGCCGGATAGATACCAATGCTGGCAGTCTGATTGCCATTGATCGCGCGCAGCATACCGTCATTGGCGCCGTAAAACACCACCACTCCGGTGGAGCCGCCATAATCCACCGCCACTGGGCGCGAATGCACCACATCGCCATGAACGGAGGGTCGCATTTCCGTAGTGCTGGCATTGCTGTTCTCGTTTTGGGTGTCTGTCCCGCGTGTCCAGTTGATGATGTTGGTACGCTCCGTACTGTCTGCCGCAGTGAGCAACGCCTGGGTGATCGCGCTATTGGCGTTATTGAAATTGGTCAGGCTCACGCAGTTACTGGGGTCACAAGTATTCACCGTGCGTCCCACTGGCGTGATCGTTCGCAAACTGTATGCCGCTGCGCCTTTTTCCACGATATCACCATCCGGATAATTGGACGCCTCCGAGTTAGCGATTGCCGTACATGAACCTTGTGGGCTGAACGACCAGTAGTTATCTGTAACAGTGGGTGTCCAGAAACTGCGTGCGCATGGGGCGATAAAGCCGGTGTTGTTGTTGATGGCGAGACTGCCATTCGCATCGGCCAGGTTCAGCACAATCTTGCCGGCCAATAAACTGGCCACAAACTGATACTGTTTCAGGTTACCGTTCCAGCGTGGTGCGGCGTTGGCATCGGGGCGGAAAAAACCGATAAATATCTGATTGAGGTAAGTCCCTTGCGCATTGACGCTTACCGGCAGACTAGTTGAGGCAAACGCATTGTTGACCGCCTGGATTTCAGCGAAAATCTGGTTGAGTGCGTCAATGATCTGCAAACCATTATTAACCGAGGAATCAACTTTAAAGTATTTTCCCTTGCCAACACCCGCCATGCTTTGAAGCAGCGCAGTAAATCCCGGCCCCTGACCAGTACTGATTGGATTTACATCCAACGTATACGTTACAACCTTGGTTGGGGCCGCGATGGCCATAAACCGCGCCCATTCGTCACCTGCGTTGGCTTGAGACCCGCTGGGTGAAAGAGTGATTTGCGTTGTACTGCCACCAGCAGCTGCCAGTTTGGTGTTGGCCGTGGATGTGTCGGAACTGTTATCCTGCACCGCGCCGTTACTGATGTAAATGATGAAATTCTTTTGGCAGCCCGAGTTCACCGGATTCTGATAGATCGTACTCGAAGAAGAGGCGAAGGCATTGCCAGTCAAGGCATAAACGGCATTGGAAGACGGGTATCCCCCTACCGAGTTGCCAGCGTAATCCCGCTTGGCCTTGTTATGACCCGCATAGGCGCTAGCCCCGGAAAAATAGTAATAGGCTTCCGCCATCGTCAGACCCAGTTTGCCGCTATTCGATTTATCATTGATTACATGCAAACTGCCAACCAGACTCTGATACAACGGCTTGTTGGTGGCATTCATCAAACGTAGCGCGGCGCGCACATAACCCCCGTCCGGGTTACTGTTGCCAGAGCCCGTCTCGCTGAACATCATCAGGCCGACCTTGAACTTGTCTTGTGCTAGGCCGCTCAATACGGATGCCAGCGCTAATTGCTCGTTGGTAAATGCAGTATTCCAGTTGGCCGTGTTATCCATGATAATCAGCACATTGGGAGCATCCTCCGCTAATGTCGGCGTGGCCCCGACGAACAGGTCGATATCTTCCGCCAGCGCGGCAGTGCTGATAACAGTCAGAATGACAGCCAGAAAATTCTTTTTCCAGCAAGATAGCGATGACATCTTTTGACTCCTTTGTCTGTGCTTTATGGGCTTGAACATGTGGATGCGCTGTACTGACTTTGCGTAAGGCGCTGGCTGACTCCTTGCTTGACCACCACCGAAGCACCCGTTGCCTGACTTGTTACAGTGGCGGTAATCTCCCATAAGGTCAGATAGTCACTCGTGTTGGGAATGTTTGAACTCACTCCACTGAGGGCTGTGAGACTGACAGAGGCAGGCGGGGCCTGGATGCAGACGGGTGCCGCTACATCAACCACGTAATCGGTCGTGTTGTCCTGATCGATATCGACATTAATAGAATTTGGAGAATTAGCGGTGGTGAAGGGGCTGCTGAGTGTCTGCTCAATAGCCATGTTTGCTGCCGCAATGGCTTCGTTGCGAAACTGCATGTTACCCGCTGCCTTGAGATTATTGCCGCTGAGCGTAAAAGCCGAAATAACCAGCAGCGTAACCATGACTAGTGTGATCAGCCCAACAATCAAGGTGACCCCACGCTGCCTTCTGGCGAAGCGATGGTTTCTCATGGTGCCACTCCTGTTTTATCCCTGCGTCCAGAGGGATTGACCAAGCGTATGTAACTGGAATAAACATGGCGCTTGAAGCCCTCGTTAAAGGGCCCCAGAACGGTTGAGCCAAGCGTGTAGGTTTTGCTATCGGTATATCCCATCGAAGTTTCTCGATTACGTGCCAGCACATGAACCTGGACCGCCATGACGTTGCCCCAGTCGATGGCAGTGCAGGATGCACAATTCTCAAACACATCCGGGCTACCATCATCGTCTATATCCCGGCCATACTCCAGCTTGAGACTTTGTACCCCGTCTATCAATGCCTGCGCACTCTGCATAACCACGTCACCGCCCGAGAGATCCAGATCGGCACGTACCAGAGTAGGAATGCCGTCACCCGCAGTGGTGGCATAATTGCGCACGTAAAAAATGGAGGTGATCAGCTTGCGTTTGTCGGCGGGCGTTGTACAGTTCTTCTGGTACACCGTCGCCCCTGGTGTACCCAAAACCGGGTTGCTGGCAGCGCTGGGATTATAGTTGGCGTGACCGGTGTTCACACACCCCTGGTTTTGCAGATAAAGCTTATCTTGGTTATAAGCCTCGCAATCTGCATCACCCACCACACAGGTGGCAGCATGGCGCACTACCAGAACATCGGAATCTGGCTGAGGATTGGTGATACAGCTTGGCAAACTGCCCGGCATATAACCCTGTACCGGTATCGAATACATGAGAGTGATATAAGAGGCATCCCAACTGGAAAAGGCGGCACAGGGATCCGGGATGGTAGCGGGAGGGGAGGCATACAGCAGGGATGGCGCATTATACGTACCCCAAAAACCAGCATGCCATAGCTCCTGCTGTAACACCTGAATGGTAAAGCGACCATTTTCAATTTGCCAGTTCATTTTTGCCAGTTCAGAATTGTTCCGTGACAGATTCAGATAAAGTGTCAGCACCACCGCCATGATCAGTAGCCCCAACGTGATGGAAACCATTAATTCAATCATGGAAAAGCCGGCTTGATGACGATGTACGGCACAACCTGACCGGGTAACACTCGTCATCAGTTTATGCTGACTCATGGCGTTCCCAGATTGGCGACGCGCAGGATGCTGCTTATGGCACGTCGGCATAAATCATTGATGCAACTTGATCCGGCCGCTCCGTTATAAAGCCCTGCACCGCAACCCGATGCGGGCGCCGATATCGGCGTCAAACCTTGCCATACCACGGTGATCTGAAATTGATCCGCTCCCAGATTCTCAATACAACCACGTGCACCTATCATGGCACCCACGTTATTTAACCCAGACTGCTCAGCCACTCCCTTCAGTGCATTGCTCCATTGACATGAATCGAAACCTTGACCACTACCAGCACAGATAGCTGACTGGCCATCTCCAGTACCCAAAGGACTGGCGGAAACGGTTACATAACTCGCAGCATTTTTACGATTGGCACTCATCCGGTTTACCATGTCTTCCAGCAACAACGATGCCTGTGTTCGCTGATACGCCTCGACCTCAGAGGATTGCAGGCGCATTTGCAGACCCGCGAGTCCCAGAAGACCGACGGCCAGAATAATCATGGTTACAAGAACCTCTATGAGGGACACCCCCCGTACCGAATATGACTTGAATGAAGTGCTACCCATGGCTACTCGTCACCACTTTGCTGCTGGAGCTTTAACCCCTTCGTTGTTGATGGTCAGGGCGCCATCACCTATCTGTGACCCGATCGGCGTAAATGTGATGGTGTAGGAAGGCACGGCACCAATTCCCAAGTCAATGGTGTAGCTGTATCTGGCGCTTACATCGGCTGGTAGACTGTAGCCACTGGACTCCAATTCCGTTTTGCTGGCATAACTCCGGTTAGCCAGCAGGAACTGCTGTTGGCGATTGGCAATATCCATCATCTGTGCCTGCGCTGCCGTGCGGTTCGCCTTGACAACATATTGCGTATACGACGGGTAAACGATGGCAGCCAATATACTGACGATCACCACCACGATCATCAGTTCGATCAGGGTGAAACCACGTTGATTAACTTGCTTCATTACATTCCTTTTTTCACGGTCAATTAATATATAGACAATACATTGGGTAAACCGCCAGAGTTACCCAACAAGCGGCAGATTTATTGAAATGAGCAGCTAGATTACGCAAATGTATGAAACATTCAGGCTAGCGTATTATGCGCAGTCTTACCAGACAGTGCCAATGATAGGCTAGATTATTAGGATGAGCAGTAATAACGAGATGAATCAGGATTTTATTGTAATAGGAGCAGGCATCATCGGCCTGGCCACAGCAGAGCGATTGCTGGCCCAAGGGGCAGCGGTAACCATACTCGAGCGCGGCACAGTCGGGCAAGAGTCATCATGGGCAGGTGGGGGAGTCCTGTCACCATTGTGCCCATGGAATTATCCGGATGAGGTGACGCGCCTGACCAGTTACAGCGCGTCCTTATTCGCCGCCTGGGTGCACAGCTTGCACGCGGCAAGCGGGATTGATCCAGAATATGAGATGAGCGGGATGCTGGTGCTACCACCGTTCGATGCACATGCTGCACAGCAATGGTGCGTAGCGCATGAAGTCAAGGTAGAAAAAAACTTCTCTGCCCCCAGCGCCACCGTACCTTCTTTTCCCACAATAGGGAGAGATGTTTGGGAGCAGGGCGATGCGCTGCTGTTACCGGAAGTAGCGCAAGTACGCAATCCGCGCTTGTTGCGCGCCTTGCACAGCCGGGTTAAAGCGCTGGGCGGACACATTATCGAACAGTGCGCCGTGCATGATATCGTGACCGGGGGTAGTCGGGTACAAACACTTACTACTGCGTGCGGCACGTTTAGTGCAGCACAAGGTTACATCGTCACTGCCGGAGCGTGGAGCAAACAAGTGCTGGGGCAGCATGCCCTCAATCTGAATATCAAACCAATGCGCGGGCAAATGTTGTTATTCAGGTTTGCTACTGCACCGTTACGTCCTATCCTGTTACAGGATGACTTATACCTGATTTATCGACGCGATGGACATTTGCTGATCGGCAGCACGCTGGAAGATGTCGGTTTCAACAAACAGACCACTATTGCGGCGCGCAACGACTTACTTGAACGGGCACAAAGGCTAGTGCCCGCCTTGGGTAACATGCCGCTGATGCAACACTGGGCTGGCCTGCGTCCCGCTTCACCACACAACATCCCTACCATCGGACGGCACCCGCAACTGGACAACCTTTACATCAACAGTGGGCACTTCCGTTATGGCGTGACTATGGCTCCGGCTAGCGCATCAATCCTACTGAACGAAATTACTGGCATGCCGCAACCATTTGATGTTGCGCCTTACCAGGCAGGGTGGGGGATATAGACCAGCTTGGAAGCGGTTATTTGCTTGCCACCCAGTCAGCTTTTAGGTAACGGAAATACCACTGCTTCAATCACGCCACTCAACTCTTCCACTGATACACCTCCCTCCTGCTCTGCGCCGATTTGTTTCAAGCGTGATATTACTTCCTGAACCAACACTTCCGGGGCAGAGGCTCCAGCGGTGATACCGATCCGAGTTTTCCCCTCCAGCCATTTTTCCTGTAATTGTTCGGCACGGTCTATCATGTATGCGTCCACGCCGGCATTCCGCGCTACCTCACACAGACGGTTGGAATTGGAACTGTTGGGTGAGCCAACTACAATCACCAAATCGCATTGCTTTACCATCATCTTGACAGCATCCTGCCGGTTCTGTGTGGCATAACAAATATCGTTTTTTTTCGGTCCGACGATTTCTGGAAAGCGTTTTTTTAGAGCCTTGATCACTCGCGTGGCATCATCCACCGACAGTGTAGTCTGAGTGACATAAGCCAAGTGGTTCGGATCCTTGACTTGCAAGTTAGCAACATCATTTTCCGTTTCAACCAGGTACATGCTCGGACCGTCTCCCTCAGCTTGTCCCATGGTGCCTTCCACTTCCGGGTGACCTTGATGACCAATCATAATGATCTCCCTACCTTGGTCACGCATCTTCGCCACTTCAATATGAACTTTGGTAACCAGCGGACAGGTGGCGTCGAATACCTTGAATCTGCGTGCGTCGGCTTCCCGTCTCACTTCATGGGAGACACCGTGGGCACTAAAGATAAGGATGCTGCCATTTGGCACTTCATCAAGGTTTTCGACAAATACCGCACCCTTTTTCTCCAGATTTTCCACCACGAAACGGTTATGTACTACCTCGTGGCGTACGTAAATCGGCGCGCCATGCATGGTCAGTGCCCGCTCGACAATCTCGATGGCACGATCCACCCCGGCACAGAAACCTCTAGGGTTTGCAAGTAATACTTTAATCATTAATCATTCTCCATAAAAATGCTGCCCATTGGCAACATACAGGTAAATCAGATGCCCCGGCAAGTCTCCGAGTCTCTGAATAAGCCCCGTGCGAATACGATGACGGCTTTATCCAAAGGTTCCTGAGTTCATTCAGCGATTATTCTAAAGCATTCGTGTCTTCCTCTAAGGAGATTTTTCCACCAGAGTAACTCAATCCAGCTTAACAAGGTGACTACAGGGACTCTTCTCTTCTCTTATCCTGTCCGAACCCGATCCAGTTGCTCACAGATCACTTTCGCTGCCTGCAACATACGCGGCGTTTGTCGATGGAGCAGATCAGGGTGGACAAAAAATAAATGGTTATTCCTAACTGCACGAATATGCGAGAACTCCTGCCACAATTCCTCTGCCCCGGATTCGGGCAGCACACTACTGATAATTGCTTGGGGATCTGCCTTCAGCAAACTTTCTGCCGATATCACCGGCGCCAGGAAAGGCGTGGAGCCAAATATATTAACACCGCCGCAAAGGTTGATAATGTCACTAATGATATGGGCACCGTTCACCGTCATCAGCGGTTGATGCCAAATTAACAGGAATACACTGATCCGCTGTCGGCCAGCATAGCTGCGCTTAATCTGCTCCAGTTCCGTTTCATAAGCGCGTGCTGCGGACTCCGCTTGAATTGATGTTGCGGCTAACTGGCCAGTTAGCCGCAATAATCTCGGAATATCCTCCAGCCTGGTTGCTTCCGTGACAAAAACAGGCAAGCCCAGCTTCTCAAGTTTGTCGATATCTGCAACGGCGTTGCCGCTACGCCACGCAATCACCAGATCGGGCCTGAGCATAGCGATCCTCTCCAGATCGAGTCCAGCTATACCCCCAATTTCCGGTACGGATTTGGCAGCTGCAGGATAGTCACTCTGGTTGCTGACACCCACGAGCTTGTCGCCAGCACCGGCGGCGTACAGCAGCTCGGTGATATTCGGAGAGAGTGAGATGATGCGTCTGGCGGAATGCTCTAGACGCACATTGTGGCCCCGATCGTCGATCAGGTTAAGCGGAGTATCTACAGCTGCGTCGGCAATACCGACAGACATATACAAGGTCAGCGAAAGCACCAACAGCAGCGCCTGAACATCACGCCTTATTGCGGACACCCCGCTGGCACTGAAAAAATAGTCACAAGAAAACCTGAAAATGATATTCGCCTTGAAGAATACGAACTATATCTCCTGGTCTTGCCGATAGCGTCTGGCCAGGGCCTCGCGTTGTTGGTAGGCTTCCCGCGCAATGCGGATGTCTTCCAGAAAATGTGGCAGCTCTCTGATCAGTAGCGCCTGTGGCCCATCCACCAGTGCCTTACTTGGTGCCGGGTGAAAATCTACCAGCACCATGTTGGCGCCCGCTATCACGCCTTGTGCAGTGACATGCATGATATCGAGTATGTCATCTGGCGCGCAGGTACGCGCGCCGACCGAATGCGAAGGATCAATGCACACCGGCATGCGTGTCAGTCGTTTGACCACCGGCACATGTGCGAAATCCACAAAATTGCGATGCGGGTCGGCCATGTTGGTCTTCATCCCGCGCAGACCGAACACCACCTTGCGGTTACCTCCGGAAGCCAGATATTCGGCTGCGTTGAGTGACTCGTCCAAGGTGATGCCGAAGCCGCGTTTGATCAGCACCGGAAAGTCCTGCTGGCGTCCGACGATTTTTAGTAACTCGAAATTCTGTGTATTGCGCGTACCGATCTGCAGCATCACACCGGTGGGACTGCGGGTCTGGTTGAGCGCCTCGCGAATTTCATCGACATGAGATTCGTGGGTAATCTCCATGGCAATGACCTTGATGCCGTATTTCCCAGCCAGATCGAACACATAAGGCAGGCAGGCCTTACCGTGGCCCTGAAACGCATACGGACTGGTGCGTGGCTTGTAGGCGCCCATGCGGGTGCAGACTTGCCCGTGGTCGCGTAGCGCTTTCATCATCATCTCGACATGTTCCGGTGTATCCACCGCACATAATCCGGCGAATACATTAAGTGTATCCTGACCGAAGCGCACGCCGTTATAGTCAAAATAAGTAGGGCGGTCATCACCCTTGTGCCGCCCGAGAACACGATACTCTTCCGAAATCCGCACCACCCTCTCGACACACGGCAGGCTTTGCATATCCTCAAGGGGCAGCACCATGGTGTTGCCGATCAAATATACCTCCGTCAGCGTCTGCTCGATCCCAGCTTCGGTATGCACACGGGTGGCGATGCCTGGCAAGCTGGCGAGGTGTGCTAACAACTGCCTGTACTCAGGGCTGTCAGAATGTGTGTCCGGGGTCAGGATAAGAATCATGGGGTGGTACCAAAAGAGAGCAGATAGGCCGTGCCAGCGGGCAGTGTAAAGCAAGCCAAGGCTTGAATTCTAACCGAAAAACCCACTACTTGCCACGTCATCGAATCTGGCGTTTAATCGCGTTGCATGTTATGCGGGCTATACTCCAAATAAATGACTATGCAAAACCACTAGTGTCCGGTTAAAAATCAAATAGAATCATTTGGTTATTGGGTTGTGGTGTAATGATTCTGCTGGTATTGGGCTGCAAGGCGCATGAAATAGGGGTTTTCTCGAAAACAGAGACCGACAATATCTGTAGCAAAGTGTAGAGCGA
>CAMDAX010000005.1 GCA_945888885.1 Nitrosovibrio sp. Nv4
TTCCACTGCGTTGCGTAGTATTCATTTCGGGCGCCGATGTTGTCTTTAGAACCTCCATCTTGCCAGTAATGGCCGCCCTTTTCTACCTCTTTTCGCTCCCAATTCTCCGGTTAATTCAGCTCAGGTGGGGAGTTTTGCAAGAGCCTCTAATGAAATGGAATTGGAATAACACTCCCGCATCAGCGCTCTTTCTGAATTTTTTATTTGGATGATTATGCATCTGTTTCAGAGAAGTATCGGTTCGATCTGCCTGCCAACACTGCTGGCCGCTTTTGGGCTACTTGCAGCCGGCTGGAGTTCCCCGCTTATGGCAACACAACTGCGTCCGGAAGTGGACGCATTTATCGGTGAGATGGTTGAGCGGCATGGGTTCGAGCAGGCTGAGCTTGCACAAATATTTAGAACGGCAAAATTTCAGCCGGCTATCATCCAGGCAATTTCGCAGCTGGTCACAGCCCGGCCATGGCATGAATACCGTCCTTTGTTTGTCAATACCCGGCGCATTGTGGGCGGGGCTTCCTTCTGGAGCAGCCATGCTGCGACTCTGGAGCAAGCAAGGAATGAACATGGTATCCCCGAGGAAATCGTTGCTGCAGTGATTGGGGTGGAGACCCTATACGGCGCGCAGACCGGCAGGCATCGTGTGCTGGATGCGCTGGTTACACTGGCGTTCGATTACCCCCGGCGCGCCGAATTTTTCCGCAGTGAACTGGAGCAATATCTGCTGCTGACACGTGAGCAGGGCGTTGATGCATTAAATCTCAGAGGTTCCTACGCAGGTGCAATCGGCATTCCGCAATTCATGCCCAGCAGCTATCGGCGTTATGCGGTCGATTTCGATGGCGATGGCAGGAAGGAATTATCACTGAGCGCTGCGGACGCGATCGGCAGCGTTGCCAATTATCTCAAGGTCTTTGGCTGGGAAGTGGGGCAGGTAGTGACGGCACGTGCACAGATCAGCGGGGAAGGTTATCAGGAAGCGCTAGCTGCTGGAATCAAGCCCCTGCTTACAATGGCAGAAATGAAACAGTTGGGGGTTACACCACTAGTGGAGTCGACCGATATTGCCAGCGACAAGTTGGCAGCGCTGTTAGTGCTGGAAGGTAAGGATGGCCCTGAGTACTGGTTTGGTTTCAATAATTTCTATGTCATCACTCGCTATAACCGCAGCACCTATTACGCCATGTCGGTACTGCAGTTAGCCGAAGAAATCCGTGTAGCAAAAAATGCAAACAATGGGCCTTAACGTCGGCCACAGGAATGTTTTATTTCTCATTGGAGGACTGGTCAAACGCCACCACATGATCCACTTCCAGTCTGATGCCGATTTTCTCGCCGATGGCGTGATTGTGGTGGCTGGGTACCAGCGATAGCGCAGTTGCACCGCTGGGCAGGTGCAGCGTATACAGAATATCGGCGCCGCGAAAAGCCTTATGCAACACCACTGCCTGTAGAGAGCTGGTGTCATCATGCACGATGTCGTCCGGGCGTAGCAGCACGTCGACATGGCAGCCCTCGCCACATACCTGAGCATCTGGTGCGCATTGGTGCGGAATGTCCGCAGTAAGAATCCCCAGCTCGATTTCCACCTGGTGCGGATCCAACACCTTGCCGGGCAGAAACACGCCCTGACCGATAAAGTCCGCGACGAAACGATTGGCCGGGCGGTGATAGAGGTTATAGGCGCTATCCCATTGCTGGATTTCGCCACGATGCATGACACCGATCTCGTCGGCAATAGTAAAAGCCTCATTCTGATCGTGTGTCACCAGAATGGCAGTGGCATTCTGGCTCTTGAGAATGTCGCGTACTTCCAGGCTCAAACGTTCACGCAGACTCACATCCAGATTGGAGAAAGGCTCATCCAGCAGCAGTAGATCCGGCCGTGGTGCCAGCGCGCGCGCCAGTGCCACGCGTTGCTGCTGGCCGCCGGATAGCTCATGTGGGTACTTGTTGGCCGTATCGGCGAGGCCCACAATCTGCAGCAATTCTGCAACGCGCGGCGCGCGCTCGCTTTTCGGCAGGCGATGCAGACCGAAGCCAATGTTGGCGGTAACGGTAAGATGCGGAAACAGTGCGTAGTCCTGAAACACCATGCCGATGTGCCGTTGTTCCGGCGGCAGGAAAAAACCGCTGCCGCTCACCTTTACGCCATTCAGCAGAATCTCTCCTGCCGCTACCGGCTCGAACCCGGCAATACAGCGCAATACCGTGGTTTTGCCGCAGCCGCTCGGCCCCAGCAGACAGCCGATCTGACCTTTCTCCAGCGTCAACGACAAATCGTTCACTACCAGTTGCTGGCCATAAGCGTGCCGGATGCTTTTCAGTTCGAGCAGTGCGTGCATGAAGGTTATTTTTCCGTCTGCCGCATAAACAGCATAATCGGCACCAGGCCTGCCAGCACCAGCGCCACCGCCGGCAGTGCGGCCTGCTCCCATGCACCTTCCGAAGTCATTTCGAAAATCCGCACCGCCAGCGTATCCCAACCGAACGGCCGGGTCATCAGGGTAATGGGCATTTCTTTCATCACGTCGACGAATACCAGGGTGGCGGCGGTAAAGATGCCACTTTTCAGAATGGGCAAGTGTACGCGCCGCAGCATCGCCCAGCCGTTCAGGCCAAGCCCCATTGCAGCTTCGTCGATGCTGCTGGTGATGCGCTGCATCGCGCTATCGATGGGGCTATGACTCACCGCAAGAAAGCGCGTCATGTAGGCAAACAGCATAATAACGAGCGTGCCCTGAATCAATAATCCGGTCTCGATCTGAAATAGTTGTAGTGCCATTTCCCCCAGCCAGTTATCCAGCCAGGCCAGTGGCACAAATATTCCTACTGCCAACACCGTGCCAGGCAAGGCATAGCCGAGGGTGGCAATGCGTACTGCATTACGCGTGGCGGGATCGGGATGGCGGCGCGCTGCATACACTAACAGCAGCGCCACTCCACAGGTAAGCAGTGCGGCGAGTGCGGAAAGCAGCAGCGAATGCCAGAGGAAATCCAGGTAGCGCGAGTCAAAATCCTGCGCGAAAGTGCCAGCTGCCCAGATACCTAATTGAGCAACCGGCAGCAGGAAGGCGAAAAACAGGGTGCCCGTGGCCAGGGTGGTGGTGGCCCCAGCGCGCCAACCGCAGAGTGCAATGCGGTCACCACGCGCACTCTGCTTGGTCTCGGCATAGCGCATGCGTACACGAATTTGCTGCTCCACCACGATCAAGGCAAAGACGATCACGATCAACAGCGAAGCCAATTGCGAAGCTGCCGACAGAGAGAACATGCCGAACCACGCTTTGTAAATAGCAGTGGTGAAAGTGTCATAATTGAATACCGATACCGTGCCGAAATCCGCCAGAGTTTCCATCAGCGCCAGCATCACCCCGCCTGCGATCCATGGCCGCGCCATCGGCAGCGCCACCTTGAAGAAACCCTGCGTGCGGTTAAAGCCCAGCGATTGTGCGGCTTCCAGCGAACGCTTGCCCTGCGTGAGAAAAGCGTTGCGCGCGAGCAAATAGACATACGGATAAAATGCCAGGATCATGATTGTGATGACCCCGAGCCGGCCGCGCACCTCCGGAAACCAGGACTCCGGTCCCAGCCAGGAACGCAAGGCAGTCTGCAGCGGGCCGGTGTAATCGAACAGCCCCAGCATCACGAATGCGGTAACGTAGGCGGGAACCGCGAGCGGCAACAATAGCGCCCAGGAAAAGAATTTGCGCCCAGGAAATTCGCATACTGCAGTGAGCCAGGCGAGGCTGACTCCCAGCAACGCGGTACCAATGACCACGCCCAACGCCAGCCAGAAAGTATTGATCAGCAGACCAGGCAGAGTGGTTTCGACCAGGTGCTGCCAGATATCACTGGCAGGGGCAAAGAATGACGAAAGGACAGTGCCGATCGGAATCAGCACCAGCGCGGCGACCAGAAACGGGATCAGGCGCCAGCCTGACGCAGTGCGGTGGGCCGAAGGCGTGAAGCGGGAAAAACCGGCTAGTGTATTTCCATTTTGCACCGTGGCACTAAGCGTCTCATCCTTCACCTGTGCTGCCTTAGCGGTAGCCTGCCCGGTCCATCAGTTTTACCGCTGCTGCCTGCAATTCACCGGCAGTGGCCACATTCATCGGGTTCTGCTTGAAGCTGCCCCACGCTGCGACCACCGGATCAGGTTTGATTTTTGGATTGGCTGGATACTCCATATTGATGTCGGCAAACAGGTTTTGCGCTTTCTCCGACGACAGGAATTCCAGCAGCTTGATCGCCGCCTGTTCGTTTTTGGCACCCTTGGTGATACCCGCGCCGGAAACGTTAATGTGGACGCCGCTACCTGCCTGATTGGGCCAGAAAATTGCCAGCGGCAGCGCAGGATTCTTTGTCAGCAGACGGCCATAATAATAGGTATTGACCAGCGTCACGTCGCATTTCCCGGCAGCGACGAACTCCATTGCCCGCGTATCGTCGGACAACGGGTCGGTGGCGAAATTGGCGACCCAGCCTTTCACGATCTGCTCGGTTTTGGCCTCGCCATGCTCGGCGATCATCATCGCCACCAGCGACTGGTTATACACTTTCTTGGAAGAGCGCAGGCACAGCCGCCCTTTCCACTTCGACTCGGCCAGATCTTCGTAACTGGAAAGCTCGGCGGGTTTCACTTTCTGCGTGTTGTAGACCATGGTGCGAGCACGCACTGACAGCCCGAACCACTGTTTTTGCGGGTCACGCAGGTGTGCGGGAATATTCGCGTCCAGCGTCTTCGACTCCACTGGTCTCAACAACCCTTCGCGCGCAGCTTCCCACAGATTGCCCGCATCGACCGTGATCAGCATATCGGCAGGAGTGTTCTTGCCCTCCGCTTTGAGGCGCGCGAGCAAGGCACCTTCATTATCGGTGACGAATTTCACCGCAATGCCGGTGTCCTTAGTGAAAGCATCGAACATCGGCTTGATAAGTTGCTCGATGCGCGCCGAATAAACCACTACCTGCTCGGCATAGGCGACATTAGCGCCCAGCAGCGCGGTGCAGCACAACATTGCGGCAAGATAGCGGCTAAAGCAGAGTCTCAGCATTTCCATTTACTCCAGATCGAATGAACAACGAAATTGGCTATACATAGCCTGAATTGATTATATATGAATGATAATAGTTATCAACAAAATATCTCATCTGTGACGCTGAACATTGAATACGAACGGGGGAATTTCGAGGAGTTGAAGCTGTATATGCTACGATGCACAGGATCAAGTGGACAAGCAATGCAATGAGCTTGTCAGTGAGGTAAGATTGCAAAAATTGGGGAAATCATGGCGAATGGAAAACTATTAAGAAATTTAATCAAATCCGGATTGCAGGGCGACCAGCAAGGTTTTCGTGCCGCATCTGAGGCTGTAATAGCGGAGGAACGCGAAAAAAAACACCACTTGCTTGCAAGCGATCTTGAAAAATTGCTCTATGGTACGCGCGGCGATACTCCAACATCCCTCAGTCATCTAAAGCTCGTCTCAAATACTCCAACAAGCAAGGATAGCGGGCTTGCACTTCTGGAAATTCGTTCGGTTGTTCGTGAGCAACAAGACATAGTTCTGTCAAATGCGGCACAGTCGGCTTTGGAAGAAATTATTCTGGAGCACAATCGAGCGGACGTCCTGCGTTCTTATGGATTGAAGCCACCGCAAAAACTTATTTTTTTTGGCCCGTCTGGGTGCGGAAAAACGCTTGCCGCAGAAGTGCTTGCAAACGAACTTTCGCTGCCACTTGTAGTGGTGAGGCTCGATTCAGTGATTTCGTCATTCCTTGGTGAAACAGCCTCGAATTTGCGCAAAGTTTTTGATTACGTTGCGGAGCACCCAAGTGTTGCGCTTTTTGATGAATTTGATGCTCTCGCCAAAGACCGTGGTGACAGCGCGGATCACGGTGAATTAAAGCGATCAGTCAATGCCGTTCTGCAAATGATGGATAGTTATCACGGGCAAAGTATCTTGATTGCCACAACCAACTATGAATCCTTGTTGGATAAAGCGGTTTGGCGTCGCTTTGACGAAACCATACAGTTTGATATGCCCGATCTGGAACAAATCAAGCGGCTGTTGGGTATCAAGCTATCTGGCGTTCGCCGTAATTTTGAACCTTCCGATATCAAAATTGCTTCGCTATTCAAAAGTATGTCCCATGCAGATATTGAGCGCGTCTTGCGCCGGGCCGTAAAGGAAATGGTTTTGAGCGGCAAGGAGTTTCTTGAGAAGCAGCACCTCGCGGCGGGTCTTGCTAGAGAACACAAGATGCTGGGTTAATTCTGGCAAGCGAGCACTATGGCCTACGAACACATCCGGATTACCAGAGACGAGCCAGTTCGTGAACGACACCGACGTCCTGGGTTTCCCGGCAATCTTCGCCCCGATGATGCCCGTTCATTCGGACAACAATTAAGCACTAGCCTTGCAATCGCCAAGGAGCAGATACAGGAAGCGGACATCGGTGGATTCGACTCGCGACTACTGCTTAAAGTGAATCTGCGCGAAGATGCTTCGTTACCAGAGTTGGAGGCCATTGGAGGCATATCAATCGTCAGTCAGGAAGACAAGGCTGTGGTATTGGCTTTCGCAACTGCTGCTGGACTGGCTGAATTTGAAGCGCGCTTGACTACGTTAAGTCAATCAGGCCGAGCAACACGCTCAGATATTCTGTTTTCCATCAAGCAGTTTGAACGCTGGACACCCGACAACAGAACAGGCAATGCACTTCGTGTGCAAGGTTTCCCGAACCGCACTACATTCGTGCTGGACGTTGAGTTGTGGCCTTTGGAAAACCAGCAACATCGAGCGCAAAGCCTAGAATCTTTCCAGCAGTGGGCGCAGCAACAGGGCCTTGAGGTGCTGGACACATTGAATCAGCCATCCCTCGTTTTATTGCGGGTTCACTCAACCCAAGCACAGGCAGAACTACTCCTCAATCACCGGGATATTCGTACCGTTGATCTTCCGCCAAGCGTGGGGATTAATCTCCAGTTATTACTGGCCGATGTAAACCAGTTTCCAGAAGTTCCCCAGCCTCCAGAAAATGCGCCGCGCTTGGCCGTACTCGATAGCGGTATTACGCAAGGGCATCCCCTACTATCCCCTGCAGTCGGCGATGCCCAGGGCTTTGTCGCGCCTGGTCGCGATGCCTCTGACAACGCGATGGCTGGGCACGGCACTTTTGTTGCGGGTCTTGCGTTGTATGGAGATGTTGCGGAGCAACTCCGCCAAGGCCAGTTTATCCCGCAGCTTCAGCTTCTCTCAGGCAGAGTGTTCAATGATGACGGCACAGACCAAACCGAGTTTGTGGAAAAGTGCGTAGAAGAAGCGGTTCGTTATTTCAAAGACAACTATGGCTGCCGCGTATTCAATCTCAGCTATGGGGATTTCAACAAGGTCTATGACGGACGGCACGTTCGCGGCTTAGCGTACACGCTAGATAGGCTGACACGAGACCTCGGCGTGCTGTTCGTTGTGCCGACAGGGAATTTGCAAGCCAAGCAATTGCCTGATAATCCAAATACGCAATATCCACGCTATTTGCTTGAGCCGCAAGCGCGTCTGCTCGAACCGGCTCCTGCACTGAATGCGATCACAGTAGGTGGGTTAGCAGCTGTCGATATGTCCACCCAAGCCCAACGCTATGAGCACACCATTGAAGATGTACGCATTGCTGCTCCGTTGCAACCGTCACCTTTCACACGTGCAGGTTTTTCGGTAGGCGGTGCTATTAAACCCGATTTTGTCGAAGAGGCGGGAAATCTTGCGGTGGCACGGAACGGCAGAAATACACACCATCAGGGACTAGGTATTGTTTCCATGAACTCAGGCTTTGCCAGTGGGCGACCATTCCGCGAGGATTACGGTACAAGTTTTGCTGCGCCCAAGGTTGCACATATAGCCGCAAAATTGGCTGGCCGTTTCCCGGAAAACTCCGTGAATCTTGTCCGGGCAATTCTCGCCTGTCATGCCTCATGGCCAGAGCCAGCTATTCAATTGCTCAATCCTGAAGGAGGAGCCACAGGCCGTGAATCATTGCTCAAGCTGGTGGGCTATGGGCGCATAGCCAAGGACGCATTGATCGAATCAGATGAGCAGGTGGTGACGCTCTACGCAGAAGACCGCATCGGCAACAATCACACTCAATTTTATGAACTTCCCTTGCCGGATGAGCTTTGGAGCGCAGGGAATCGACAACGCCAAATCTCCATTGCACTTGCATATAGCCCGGAAGTACGAACGACGAGACTTGACTACAAACATACAAAACTCAGTTTCTCCTTGGTAGAAGCGGACTCGCTGAATCAAGTGGCCGATGCTTTCACTCGGGGCAGGGCACAAGGTTTGCCCGAGCGTACGGGTGGTAGATCAATTAGCAGCGATATGAGAAAGCCCGGAACCCTTCAAGCATCCACTTGGACATTTCAAGTCGCGCCTCGGTCTGGTCAGCGGAAGCTATTCATCGTGATTACGCGGCAAGATGCGAACTGGTCAATCCAACAAGACTCAGATGAACGCTATGCCTTGTCCGTGGTCATTCGTGACCGTGAGAATGCCAGCGTTAATCTTCACGAACGAATTTCCGCCATCGTGCAGGCTCGTGTACAAGAACGCGCACGAGTACGCACGTAAGAACAAGGATCGCATGACAAAGAAACAAAAACTCGAACTCACCTGGATCGGCAAGGAGAACCGGCCCAAGCTGGAGCCGCGCATTTTGCTGGAAGACCCGGCGAGGTCATGTCATGCGAAACATCGGGTGACGGATGGTGACATTTTTGACAACCAGTTGATCTTTGGCGACAACTTGCTGGCGTTGAAGGCGTTGGAGGCGGAGTTTGCGGGGAAGGTGAAGTGCGTGTTTATTGATCCGCCGTACAACACCGGCAGCGCGTTCACGCATTATGACGACGGGGTGGAGCATTCGATCTGGCTGTCGCTGATGCGCGACCGTCTGGAGATTATCCGGCGGTTGTTATCGGAGGATGGTTCGCTGTGGATCACGATTGATGACAACGAAGCGCATTACCTGAAGGTGTTGTGCGATGAAGTGTTTGGACGCCGCGAATTTTTGGCGAATTTAGTTTGGCAGTCAAAGGACACGCCTGGCAATAACAGTACTGGCATTGCACAGACGCACAACCACGTATTAGCCTACCGAAAATCTGAAGCGTTTTGCCCAAATCTGTTGAGTCGAAATGAGAAGCAAATTGCGACATACAAAAACCCAGACAAAGACCCCAATGGCCCTTGGCTTGGCACACCCTTAACTCGGGCAGAGCATCGTGACCGAGACTACTACGCACTGCGCAACAAGGCTGGTCGAGAGGTATGGCCTCCCAAAGGCAGTAGCTGGCGAAGACCACCAGATAAACTGAAGCAGTTAGAGGCGGAAGGAAGAATCTATTGGGGCAAGGATGGCGACTCTGAGTTTCCGATGGAAAAGAAGTACCTATCGGAAGTCAAAGAGGGCGTTGTGAATCAGACATGGTGGCCATACGAATTTGCCGGAAGTACTCGGAATGCGAGTGCAGAACTTAAAGGAATATTTGAGGGTGAGAAGTCATTTGATACGCCTAAGCCTGAAAAGCTTATCTACCGCATTTTGGAACTTGCAACCATAGCTGGCGACCTCGTCCTCGATTCCTTCGCCGGTTCCGGCACCACTGGCGCGGTCGCGCACAAGATGGGCCGCCGCTGGATCATGATTGAGCTGGGCGAGCATTGCCACACGCACATCATCCCGCGCCTACAAAAGGTAATCGACGGCGAGGACAAGGGCGGCATTTCCGAGACAGTGAATTGGCAAGGGGGCGGCGGCTTCCGCTATTACAAACTCGCGCCCAGCCTGTTGCGGCAAGATGCTTACGGGCAGTGGGTGATCAACAAGGAATACAACGCAGAGATGCTGGCGCAAGCTTTGTGCAAGCTGGAGGGCTTCACCTACGCGCCCAGCGATGCGCATTACTGGATGCACGGCCATTCCACTGAGCGAGATTTCATCTACGTCACCACGGCGAACCTGAACCACGAGCAGTTGCAGCAGCTTTCTGATGAGGTGGGGACGGAGCGCAGCTTGCTGGTGTTGTGTACCGCTTTCCGTGGACATGGCGAGTATCCGAATCTTACGGTGAAGAAAATTCCCAAACAGGTGCTGTCACGCTGCGAGTGGGGACATGATGATTATTCGCTGCGGGTGGAGAATTTGCCGCAGGCTCCGGTTAAGCCGGGGCAACAGGGATTGTTTTAAAAAAAGACTTTTATCCGCAGATTACGCAGATTGCAAACAAAACAAAAGCATTAGAATCAGAAATCATTTATTGGGTTTAATCTGCGTGAATCTGCGTAATCTGCGGATAAATGGTTTTCATAAACACTATGGCAATCTGTGTTCAGTGAAAGGTTTTTATGGGCGGTGACGAGCAAACATTTGCGATTATTGGCGCGGCAATAGCGGTGCATGGTGAACTTGGGCATGGCTTTCTTGAGGCGGTGTATCAGGAGGCGCTGGCAATCGAGTTTGAGCATCGAGGTATTCCGTTTGCCCGTGAAGTGGAGTTGCCCATTCGGTTTAAAGGGCAGCTGCTTAACACTGGATATCGAGTCGATTTTGTTTGTTTCAATGCGGTCATTGTCGAACTAAAGGCACTGGACAGACTAACGACCCGCGAAGAAGCACAAGTTATAAACTACCTGAAAGCAAGTGGTAAGTCGCGTGGGTTGCTGTTGAATTTTGGTAATAGAAGCCTTGAACAGAAACGCTTAGTTTTTAATCTGCGTGAATCTGCGAAATCTGCGGATGAAAGAACTGAATGAGCCAGTGTTGACCAATTGGGGGAGAAAAGCCATGAATCAGAAAAAAATAGAACTCGCGAAAGACCCTGATTTGGCGGGTTCCTGGGCTGCGATTCGCCGCGCCGCCAAACGGGCAGTGCAAGTGGCATCCAGCACGAACACTGAGCTTATCGTCTTTCGAAACGGAAAGTGTGTGCGTGTGAAGCCAGACGAGGAGAAAAAGCCGCGATGAACCGCCATGTGAACGCCATCGCTGGGCGCTTGAGTTTGCGCGCGCCGCAGCGCCGCTCGCTGGAGATCCTGGATCGCATCACTGAAATCGTGCCGCCGCGCAAAGGGACAGACATTGCCGCTGCGCTGGAGATCATACGCAGTGAGTTTCCGTCGGTCACAGATTTCGAGCGTGAATTTCCTTCGTTGTGTTTTGCGCTGGCCACGGGCGTGGGCAAGACGCGGCTGATGGGGGCGTTTATCAGCTATCTGCACCTGGCGCATGGCATCAACAATTTTTTCGTGCTGGCGCCGAACCTGACTATCTACAATAAGTTGATTGTTGATTTCAGCGACCGCACGCATCCGAAGTATGTATTCAAGGGCATCTCTGAATTCGCCATTGACGCGCCTTCTATCATTACCGGCGACAATTACGACCAGCGCGATCCAGTCAGTGGCACGCTGTTTAGCGGGGTACGTATCAATATTTTCAATATCTCGAAGATCAATTCCGAGGTGCGTGGTGGCAGATCACCTCGCATTAAACGGCTGTCGGAATATATCGGTGAGAGCTACTTCGACTATCTGGCCGGTTTGCCAGACTTAGTGTTGCTGATGGATGAATCGCATCGCTACCGCGCCAGTGCCGGTATCAGGGCGATCAATGAGTTGAAGCCGGTCCTGGGGTTGGAACTGACGGCGACGCCATTCGTAGAATCTGCCAGGGGAGCTGTGCCATTCAAGAACGTCATTCTTGATTACCCACTGGGCAAAGCGATGGCGGATGGCTTTGTGAAAGAGCCTGCCGTGGTGACGCGCAAGAATTTTAATCCAGCAGGAATGTCGCCGGAAGAGATTGAGCGGATGAAACTGGAAGATGGTGTGCGTCTGCACGAAAGCGTGAAGGTGGAACTGGAGACCTATGCCCGCGAAACCAGTAACCCCATCGTTAAGCCATTTCTATTGGTGATTGCGCGCGATACGACCCATGCCGGGCAGTTGCTGGCGTTGATCCAGTCGAATGGATTTTTCGAGGGGCGCTATAAGGACAAAGTCATACAGGTGGATTCGAGCCGGAGTGGTGCAGAGGAAGAGGAGATGATCGCCCGGTTGCTGAAGGTGGAGCACACCGAAGAGCCGACCGAGATCGTCATCCACGTCAACATGCTCAAAGAAGGCTGGGACGTGACCAACCTCTATACCATCGTGCCGCTGCGAGCGGCCAATGCGCGCACCTTGATCGAGCAATCCATTGGGCGCGGCCTGCGTCTGCCGTATGGCAAGCGCACGGGTGTAACCGCAGTGGACAGACTGAATATAGTCGCGCATGACAAGTTCCAAGAAATCATCGATGAGGCGAACCGGCCTGATTCCGCCATTCACCTGAAGGAGGTGATACTGGATGACGATGACTTTGGGCAAAAAATGGCGACGATTGTTTCGCAGTCGCAGCTCGCTACTAAATTGGGAATAAAGCCAGCCGATACGACCGGAAGCACGAAGGTAGCAGGACAAGATGTGCAACCTATATTCACCAAACCAGAAGAACAGGAAGTGGCGCAGATCGCCTACAAGGTAATCCGCAAGCTGGAGAATCAACCGGCGACTGTGCCAACGCTGGCGCACCTGAAAAATCCCGAGGTACAGGCAGCCATCGTCAAGGCGGTGCAAGAACAGCATCGTTCCTCGCAGATGGAGTTTGCAGGCGTGACCGAGCAGCCGGACTTCGCCGCTGTTGTGGCAAAGACGGTCGAGTTGGTAACGCAACAGACGATCGATATTCCGCGCATTCTCGTTGTACCCAAGGGTGAGGTGAAAGCCGGATTCAAACCATTCACCCTGAAGTTGGATGCACTAAAGTATCCGGCAGTATCCGATGAACTATGGATTCAGCACCTGCGAACCAACCAGCTTGAGGTGGTGGCGTTAAGCAACAGTGGCATTGAGGAGAAACGGTTGGAGGATTATGTCGTCAGTGGTTTGGCGAATTTTGACGATGTTTCTTACGACAACCACGCCGATCTGCTCTACGACCTCGCCACCCAGACTGTGCGGCATTTCCAGACCTATCTTTCCGAGGATGACACCCGCAAAGTACTGCGCTGCTACCAGCGAGACATCGCACGCTTTGTCTACGCCCAAATGCAGCATCACTGCTGGGAAGACATGATTGGCTATGAGGTGAAAATCAGCAAGGGCTTTACCGAACTGAAGCAGAGCGCTTATACCTGCTCCGCGCAAGAGCCGCCTGTCGACTACCGGGTTGCACCGGCGGATAGGAGCAATATGGCAAAATATCTGTTTGGTGGATTCAAGCGCTGCCTCTATCCGGTGCAGAAATTCGATTCCGATCCGGAACGCAAGCTGGCAGTAATTCTGGAACGCGACGCCATCAAGTGGTTCAAGCCAGCCAAGGGCCAGTTCCAAATTTTCTACCGGCAGAGGGCGGATCACCTGGAATACCAACCGGATTTCGTTGCAGAAACGATCGACACGGTCTATATGCTCGAACCCAAAATGCGCAAGGAACTGGAAGACCCAATTGTCATCGCTAAAAAGGAAGCCGCCATCAGATGGTGTACGAATGCCTCAGACCATGCGGCAAATTATGACGGCAAGCCGTGGCAATACTTGCTAATCCCGCATGACGAGATTGCAGACAACATAACCTTGGCAGGTTTGGCAGCGCGATTTTCGGTCTGATTATCGAGGAAGAGTTTGATGGTCAAAGCGAAAACATCAGTGCAGGAATTGGTTGGAATGATCGAGCGCGGCGACTTCTGGATCATCGCCTCAAACAAGCAACTCAACTTCATCCAGTACATGAAAGCCCTGCTCAAGCAAATGGTGAGTTATTTGAAGGTGGAGACTCAAACCGGCAAGGCGCCGACCTTAGCTGGGAAACGGCTTTGAGGGACAAAACGCTCCGTCGTACTGCAGCCGCTATGCCAGACGTGTATTAGATGGAGCCGCTATTGACCCTGAAAGAGCACGAGAGATTGCGCGCGGCAGTGCAGGCCGGTGTGCCGAATGTTGAGTGCTCGCTGGATCTGGGTCGATCGACGGTGATCATTGCGGTGGGCTTTGAGGGCTGGGTCTGGCAAGGCCGATTATTTCCCTACCTTGAAACCTGTAATGACAGAAGCATCTACTACTGGGTTGACGAGACGTTTCAACCGGTGTCACGGTACACGACGTCACTGATCAAACTGGTGCCGACGCATTGGGGGCCGCCGACCTTCGAGATCGATGGCATCAAGATGCTGCCCACCGCACAAACCTCCCCCTATGTGGATGCGGAACGCAAGGTCGCTTTGATTCAACCGCGCGGCAAGGTGATTTTGGATACCTGTGGGGGCCTCGGTTATTTTGCCGCATGGTGTGTGCAGGGCCTGGCCAAGCAGGTGTTTTCTTATGAAAAGAATCCTGACGTGATCTGGTTGCGGGGCCTGAATCCCTGGTCGCCCAAGGTTGATGATGTTTTAAGTTTAACGCCCGGTGATATTTGCGAGCAGATCGTGTCGCTGCCCAGTAGTTCGGTCGACGCCATTTTGCACGACCCTCCGCGCTTCGGTATCGCCGGTGAACTCTACTCACAGGTTTTTTATGACCAGCTTGCCAGGGTGTTGAAGCGCAAAGGTAAGCTGTTTCACTACACCGGTGCGCCGAATAAGTTAACCAGCGGCCGCGATGTGCCCAATGAAGTGGCGAAACGCTTGCGGCGTGCGGGTTTTGTCGCGGAGTTGAGCGGTGACGGGGTATTGGCGGTAAAGAATTAGAACCCGCCCATTATAAATAGCGCGCCTACGGAATATGACGTAACAGATTAGAGACAAGAGTATGGAAAGTTTTCTGGGGATCCTGGTCTTTACCGGAGGCCGGTTCTGCTCCCGGGCGGTGGTCCGCAGATGCCACCGTGTAAAAGAATCGGCAGTAGTTATCCCAATCCTTGTTATAGTCCCGCAGATTTTCTTGAGGGACATGACGCCTGAAGTCTTCGAAAGCCTCCCTCATTGCAGGCAATCGGGCAAAAAGGTACGCCTCGATATCCTTAGGCCAGTTGACAGGCTCAGGATACAGACCAGAGAGCGCCTTGAGGATGGTAGAACGAAAATTATCAGCAGCACTAACCTGGCGTCTGCGGTCGACTACTTCGTAGATTCCAATAACAATAACAATCAGGGCGAGCAGAAGCATAGGCCACATGGGCATATGACTGAAATAGGCGGATATCTGGTCAGTAAATTCGTTCATATTCTTCCTGTTCTTCTGATGGTTCCACAAAATATCGAGTGGAAACGATGGAGATTATAAGCTCTGGTGGGGGCGATCAAGTACGACCACCTCTAAAAGTCCAGATTTCGTCACAATATCTTGCTGCTCACAAATAATGTTTCATTACATATCAGCCGTATGCCACATCTACATTATTCATACCAGCTTTGTCTTTCTTAGAACTCGGAATTATTAGAGACGCCCTTATCTACAAAAGTTCTAGTTTAATTGTACCGCCATTCGCACCAGCTCATCGCACCAGAAGTATCGGTTTTATAGACAGGCTCTGGGCGATTCTATCAGCAGCCTGTTGCGCCAGCGCCTGATCGGCATAGGGGCCAACATGGACTCTGAACAGGCCGTCTTTCGCGGTGATACCCAAGGTGTTCGTCACTGAGGAAAGTTCGGCGCGCATATGCGTAAGGAAATTATCTGCGTTGTCGTAGACGCTGAAGGCACCTAACTGCAGATAGATCCCGCTCGTATTATCAGTGATGACGGTAGCGACAACCACAGGTGCGCTCTCTACTGCAGTTACGGGCGGCACTACTGCAATTTGTATGGCTGGCTCTTTATTGAGAAGGATACTTTCCACTTCCACCCAGATGCTACCACCGCCCAATGCACCGATCTTGTAAGCCGCAGTATAGGAAAGATCGATCAGGCGGTCGGAATGAAACGGGCCGCGGTCATTGACGCGCACCACCACGGATTTGCCGTTCTTGATGTTGGTGACGCGAGCGTAGCTGGGCAATGGCAGAGTGGTATGGGCCGCAGTCATGGTGTACATGTCGTAGATTTCACCGGATGCGGTTTTCTGCCCATGATAACGGCGGCCATACCAGCTGGCGATACCACGCTCCTTGTATGGCTCCAATGATGTCATCGGCGTATAGGATTTGCCCAGCGCGACGTAAGGCCGCATGTTGGCTTTGCGCAAGAGTTCATTCTGAGGGATGGCGTCAGGAATGGAAGCAAGATTGGCTGGCGGATTATCGCCGGGGCCGTCATCCAGATAATAGCCGCCGCCTTTCTTTGTCGCGCCGCCAGCGGCAGAGGAAGTCTGTTCCCATTTCGGGATACTGCCACAGCCGGCAAGAACCAGGAGGACGGCCAGCACGATAATTTGCATAGTCGCCGCAGTGGCTATTGGCTGATCCGGCGCGCTTCTGCATTCTGAATCGCTGTTTATCATGTCTTCACCAGTTTAGGATGCGTCTGTATGCTCATCAAAATACCAAAACCCAGCAGCATTGTCACCATCGAAGTGCCGCCGTAGCTGATCAGTGGCAACGGCACTCCCACCACTGGCAGAATACCGACAACCATACCTATGTTGACAAAAATATAAGTGAAGAAAGTTAGCGTGATCGAACCAGCGATAAGACGAGTAAATTGGGTCGAAGCATTGGCAGTGATAACCATGCCGCGACCTATCACCATTAAATATAATAATAATAGCGATGTATTACCAATCAGCCCGAATTCCTCGGAGAACACTGCAAAGATGAAATCGGTACTTTTCTCAGGCAAAAAATCAAGGTGGGTCTGGGTGCCATTCTGCCAGCCTTTACCAATGACACCGCCAGAACCTATGGCAATAGTAGACTGGATAGTATGATAGCCTGCCCCCAACGGATCCTGGCTTGGATCAAGCAGCGTCATGATACGTTGGCGCTGGTAATCGTGCAGCATCGACCATAGCACCGGCAGGCTAACCGCCCCAGCAATTAACAGCCCAGCTATGATGCGCCACGACAGCCCGGCGAGAAACAGCACATAGAAACCGCTGGAAGCAATCAGCAGCGTGGTGCCCAAATCCGGCTGGCGTAGAATTAACAACAGCGGTAGTAACAATAGCAACGTTGCTACCGCATAATCGCGCAGCCGCAGGGTGGTCTCGTGTTTGTCGAAATACCACGCCATCATCAGCGGCACGGCGAGTTTCATCAACTCGGAAGGTTGGATACGGGTCACACCGATGTTCAGCCAGCGCCGTGCGCCATTTTGGATCTCGCCGAACAGCGCCACCCCGATCAGCAGCATGAGGCCGATCATATAGAGCGGCACTGCCAGGCGCATAATGTGCTGCAATGGGATGTTGGCAACCAGCCACATTACGGTGAGCGCCACCAGCATGTTAATCGCCTGGTTGGTGACACGACTAAGATTCGCATCGGTAGCGCTATACAGCACGACCAGACCGATCAGCATCAGCAACAATACTCCGCCCAACAGAAAATTATCCATATAACGTGTGAGGTAGTGCCATAGACGTACGAATCTAGTCATGTCCACCCCCCTCTTCGTCATCAGCTGTTTCTGCTGCTGCACCAGTGGGCAACTTGCCAAGCAGGAAATAATCAATCACCAGCCGCGCAATCGGCGCAGCGGTAGAGCCGCCATGCCCGCCGTTTTCCACCAGTACCGCTAGTGCGATTTTCGGCTTGTCAGCCGGCGCATAAGCAATGAACAGTGCGTGATCGCGATGACGCTCCTGAATCTTGCTCTCCACATACTTCTCCCCTTGCTTCATGCCGATCACTTGCGATGTGCCGGTCTTACCAGCGAAAGTATATGCGGCACCCTCACCAGCACGCGCTGCAGTGCCACCGGGGCGGGTTACATCCACCAGTGCAGCATGCACTCGCGCCAGATTTTTTGGATCGAGATTAAGTGTGTAGAGCGGTTGCGTGACGATGTCGCGCTCTGCACTGGTCTTGCTGTCTTGAATCTGCTTTACCAGATGCGGACGGAAGGCAGTACCGTTACCGGCAAGTATTGCTGTGGCAAAAGCCAGCTGCAGAGGTGTGGCCAGATTGTAGCCTTGGCCGATACCAACGGAAATCGTATCGCCGGCATACCATTTCTGCTTGTGCCGCCTCATCTTCCATTCCTGCGAGGGCAACAGACCGGAGACTTCGCCTTCAATGTCAATACCCGTTAATTTTCCCAATCCGAACTGACTGATGAAACTGAAAATTTTAGCTATGCCAAGGTCATTGGCAAGCCCGTAGTAGTATGTATCACAGGAAATGACCAGAGATTTGTGCATATCCACACTGCCATGGCCACCCACTTTCCAGTCACGGTAGCGATGGCTGCTACCGGGCAGACTGAAGTAGCCAGCGTCACTGATGGTATATTCGGGGGTGCGTTTTTTTAGCTCCAGGCCAGCTAACGCCATGAATGGCTTGAATGTAGAACCCGGCGGATAAAGGCCTCGCAGTACACGATTATTCAATGGCCTATCGATAGAATTATTGAGTAGGTCCCAGCTCTCTGAGTCGATACCATCGACGAAAAGGTTGGGGTCGAAGCCTGGCTTGCTGACAAATGCGAGAATGTCGCCGCTCGTCGGATCGATTGCCACCAGCGCACCACGCCGGTCACCGAATGCCTGTTCTGCAACCTCCTGTAACTTAGCGTCGAGCGACAGCTTTAGATTATTGCCGGAGATCGGTAGAGTGCGCGATAGTACCCGTACCGCCCGCCCGGATGCGTCGGTTTCCACTTCCTCGAAACCGGTGATGCCGTGCAGTTCTTTTTCATAACTCTGTTCGATACCAATTTTGCCAATATAATTGGAGCCACGATAATTAGTGGAATCCCCTCTGGCTTCCAGTTGTTCTAGATCTTGATGGTTAATGCGGCTGATATAACCCACCACGTGTGATGTGCCCTCCCCTTTTGGATATTGACGGAACAAACGTGCCTTGATTTCCACCTCAGGAAAGCGATAACGATTGGCGGCAAAGCGCGCCACTTCGACGTCCGATAGACGGGTACGAATGGGCAGGCTTTCATATCGTTTGCTTTCCCCCATCAGTTTCTTGAAGCGCTTGCGGTCTCTCGCCGCTATCTCGATCACGCTGGCCAGTTCATTGATGGTGGCCTCGAGGTTGGCGACCTTGCTCGGTATAATTTCCAGCGTATATGCCGAGTAATTATGCGCCAACACCTCGCCATTACGATCAAAAATCAGGCCACGGTTGGGTGCAAGGGGTAAAATGGATATGCGGTTGGCTTCTGCCAGGGTGTGATAATGCTCGCGCTGCGATACCTGCAAATAAAAAAAACGAGCAAAGAGCAAACCGAACAGAAGCAGAACAAAGCCAGCACTAACGGCAAGCCGAAACTGAAAATAACGTAGTTCACGTCGGTGATTGCGAAGCTCGACTGTGCCGCTCATAGCGCATCGGGGTCAGGTTTCCGTCTCTGGGGCATTTTCACTAAAGCGGGAAGTAACGACCACAGCAGCGCACCGCTAACGCTGGCAAGAAAAAAATCCCATCCGGGAAAATTGGCGCCGGTCAGCAAACCGGTCAACAGCATGATAAGTTGCGCCGAGAGCAGCAGCAACCCGACCTGTGGCGCCTGCTTGTGCAGACTGAAGATGCGTAGGCGCCGATGCAGCAGCAGCCCAATGAAAGCCATTACGCTATATGCCAAGGCATGCTGCCCGAATATACTGGCATCGCCGACGTCCATCAGCAGACCCATGGTAAAGGCTACGCTCATGCCGACCCGTTGCGGCTGGTTGATACCCCAGTAAAGTATCATCAGAGCAACGAAATCCGGGCGCAGCAGCAGCGCAACACCTTGCAACGGCAACAGATTCAACAACAACGCTACTGCCAGACTGAAAACAATAAACCAGCTCCTGACATGCGACACAATTTCCTGCGCGGTGAAATTAACGAATGCCAACTTTTCCTCGTTTTTTATCATCAGGTTTGGTTTCTATCGGCTCCGCCGGTCTTTCCGGAATAGACAGCAGCGGCAACAGTATCAATACCTGGCGGTTGCGGTTTACTCCGGCGGCAGGCGTGCAGGTGATGCGGGCAAAAGCATAGGCAGCGTTGCTCTCTATTTTTGATACCAGCGCCACCGGTAGACCGGGCGGGTAAATGCCATCTATTCCAGATGTAACCAGTAAATCGCCCTGCTGAATATCGGCGTTGGCTACCAGATAGCGCAATTCCAGCGTTCCATCCTCGCCCGTGCCAGACACCATCGACCGCAGGCCGTTGCGTACTAGCTGCACCGGTACCGAATGATCTTTATCGGTAATCAGCGTAACCTCGGATAGCCACGGATAAACCCGCGTAATTTGTCCTACCACACCCGCATCGTCCACCACTATCTGACCGGGCTGGATACTATCCTGACTACCCTTGTCGAGTATGGCTTTGCGACTAAATGGATCGTGTGGGATATACAGGATTTCTGCCATGACAGTTTTGCTTTCGGCTCGTTGCCTCGCTTCCAGCAGTTTGCGCAACTGCACGTTCTCAGCCTCCAGTGCCAGCAACCGCTGAAGCTGCCCTTGATCGGCAAGGTGCTGTTGCCGGAGATGGGCAATCTCATCAGTCTGGTTCTGACTGACGAAAAATCCACTCACTTGATCATAGATCGCCACTGGCGCATGGGCTAGCTTTTGTAACGGATAGATCGCCACGGCGATAGCCTGGCGAATTTCGGGGAGATATTTGAAACGAGTATCAATTGCCATCAGCAGCAGTGACAGCAGCGTAAAAAACACCAGGCGCGCCAGCGGACCAGGGCCATGTCTGAAAAACTGCGGGGCTGTTTCCATCACATCCCGTGTTTCAGGTACCGGGGGGTGCCCAGTTCGGGAACCCTAATCCCAATACAAAAAACCATTTAATCACTGGAAAATATGCCAACCAATTGATCCATATTCTCCAGCGCCATACCTGAGCCGCGCACCACGCAAGTAAGCGGGTCTTCTGCAATGATCACCGACAGACCAGTTTCCTCCATCAATAGACGGTCAATATCGCGTAGCAATGCGCCACCGCCGGTCAGCACCATGCCTTTTTCAGCGATGTCTGCACCAAGTTCCGGCAGGGTGTGCTCCAGCGCAGATTTGACTGCACTGACGATACTGTTTAGAGGATCGGTCAGAGCTTCCAGGGTTTCGTTGCTGGAAATGGTAAAGCTGCGCGGAATCCCTTCCGCCAGATTGCGGCCCTTAACTTCCATTTCGCGTACTTCCGAACCAGGAAAGGCAGAACCAATTTCTTTTTTGATCTGTTCGGCGGTAACTTCACCGATCAGCATGCCATAATTGCGGCGAATGTAATTGATGATAGCCTCATCGAATTTGTCACCGCCCACACGCACCGAGTTCGAGTAAACGACCCCGCCCAGCGAAATCACACCAACTTCGGTAGTGCCGCCACCAATATCGACTACCATTGAACCAGTTGCTTCCTCGACTGGCAGGTTGGCGCCAATAGCTGCAGCCATCGGTTCTTCGATCAGTTCTACTTTCCGTGCGCCGGCACCATAGGCAGCTTCCCGGATAGCGCGACGCTCCACCTGAGTGGATCCGCAGGGAACACAAATCACGATGCGTGGATTGGCAGAGAACAGGCGCGGCGGATTCACCTTCCTGATGAAGTGCTTCAACATCTGTTCGGTAACAGTAAAGTCGGCGATTACACCATCCTTCATCGGCCGGATAGCGGTAATGTTGCCGGGAGTGCGTCCCAACATCTGTTTCGCCGCCAACCCTACCTGTTGAATCACTTTCTTGCCGTTGGGTCCCCCATCCTGACGTATTGCCACCACCGACGGTTCATTCAGCACAATACCCTGGCCACGGACGTAAATCAGGGTATTAGCCGTTCCCAGATCGATCGCCATGTCGGTCGAAAAATATCCCTTCAATATATTGTTGTTTATGAAATTAAGCATAGTGACGAGATTTGTTGTTAAGTGATAGAGATGAAAGGAGTACGTGAAAAAAATGCGTCGATCAGGCGGGCTATGATACTCTATTACTTGTTTGAATATAAGGGTTTTGGCAGCCGATGTCCCTATCTCTTGACGATATAAAACGTGTTGCAAACCTTGCTTGCATTGAAGTCAGCGAAGCTGAGGCAATCGCTATGATGGCCCAATTATCCGGTATTTTTGGTCTGATCGAGCAAATGCAGGCAGTGGATACGTCTACCATCGAGCCCATGTCCCACGCTCAGGATGTGGTGCAGCGGTTGCGCGACGACGCAGTAACCGAGTCCGACCAACGCGAATTATTTCAATCGATAGCACCCAAAACAGAAGCAGGACTTTATCTGGTACCGAAAGTTATTGAGTAATGCATCGCCATGGCTTTGGAATTTACCCTTCACTTTTCTACGATCTTCCCCGCCTTGCAAATACCATGTTGAACTACAGCCTCAAACAGCTCTCTACCCTGCTCGCAGCGAAAAAAATCTCCAGCGTTGAACTGACTGGCGAATTCCTCGGGCGCATAAAGGTATTAAATCCGAACTACAATGCTTTCATCACAGTCGATGAAAAGATGAGCTTCGCTCAGGCACATGTCGCCGATGCGATGATTGCATCCGGACAGGCGCACCCGCTAACCGGTATTCCCATTGCCCAAAAAGATATTTTCTGCACCAAGGGATGGCTTACCACCTGCGGGTCGAAAATGTTGTCCAACTTTATTTCGCCCTACGATGCCAGTGTGATTGAGCGTTTCAATGCCGCCGGCGCGGTTAATATCGGCAAAACCAACATGGACGAATTTGCCATGGGATCCAGCAACGAGACTTCGTTCTATGGTCCGGTAAAAAATCCATGGGATATCACAGCCGTACCAGGCGGCAGTTCCGGTGGTTCAGCTTGTGCAGTTGCTGCACGCATGGCACCCGCTGCCACCGGCACCGATACCGGCGGCTCTATCCGTCAACCGGCAGCTTTATGTGGCGTTTCTGGCATCAAACCGACTTATGGACTGGTATCACGCTATGGCATGATCGCATTCGCTTCGAGTCTTGACCAAGGTGGGCCGATAGCAAAATCGGCAGAAGATTTGGCCTTGATGCTGAACGTCATGGTGGGATTCGATACGCGCGATTCGACCAGCCTGCAACGCGAGACTGAAGACTACGCGCGCAATCTGGCAAAGCCGCTGCAAGGCCTGCGTATCGGCTTACCGAAAGAGTATTTTGTTGAGGGGATGAGCGCTGATGTGGCGCGTGCGGTGGAAGCAGCCATCGTGGAGTATCGTGGGCTTGGTGCAGAAATGGTGGAGGTGTCACTACCCAATACCAAGCTCTCAATTCCTGTTTACTATGTGCTGGCTCCGGCGGAGGCGTCAAGCAATCTATCCCGTTTTGATGGCGCGCGCTATGGCTATCGAGCTCCGGAATATACCAATCTCAATGACATGTACCAAAAAAGCCGTGCGCAAGGTTTTGGCGCGGAAGTGAAACGCCGTATTCTGATCGGCACCTATGTGCTGTCGCACGGCTATTATGACGCCTACTATATTCAGGCACAGAAACTACGTCGCCTGATTGCGCAGGATTTTGCCGAAGCCTTCGCGCAGTGCGACATCATCATGGGACCGACTACACCCACGGTTGCATTCGACTTGGGAGAAAAAAACAGTAATCCAGTACAGATGTATCTATCTGATACTTACACTATCGCCACCAACCTGGCCGGGTTACCGGGCATGTCTATTCCTGTTGGCTTTGGCGACAATAACCGCCCGGTGGGATTGCATATCGTCGGCAATTATTTTGCTGAAGCACAAATGCTGAATGTGGCCCACCAATACCAACAGGTAACGGATTGGCATATTCGGATGCCGCATAAATTAACTGCCTGACTATATATAGAGACGCAAAAATGCAATGGGAAACCGTTATCGGGCTTGAGGTGCATACGCAGCTCTCGACCCGATCAAAAATATTCTCTGGTGCACCGACTGCGTTTGGCGCGGCACCTAACAGTCAGGCCTGTGCAGTGGATATCGCTCTGCCGGGCGTGTTGCCGGTATTAAATCGTGGCGCAGTGGAGCGGGCGATCAGGTTTGGTTTGGCGGTGGGCGCAAAAATCAATTCGCCTTCGATCTTCGCGCGCAAAAATTATTTTTATCCCGATCTACCCAAAGGTTACCAGATCAGCCAATACGAGCTACCAGTGGTCGCAGGCGGCAGCGTAAAGATTCGGGTCGGTCGCGATGAAAATGCGTATGAGAAAACCATTTGCCTTACCCGGGCACACTTGGAAGAAGATGCGGGCAAATCACTACATGAAGATTTTCATGGCTTGACTGGTATCGACCTGAATCGTGCCGGTACGCCCCTGTTGGAGATCGTCTCTGAACCGGATATGCGCAGCAGTGCAGAAGCGGTGGCTTTTGCCAAAACACTGCACTCGCTGGTGCGCTGGATCGATATCTGCGACGGCAATATGCAGGAAGGTTCATTCCGCTGCGACGCCAATGTGTCAGTGCGACCCCTCGGGTTGGATAAGCTCGGTACCCGTTGCGAAATCAAGAATCTCAACTCATTCCGCTTTCTCGAAAAAGCGATCGATTACGAAGCCAAGCGGCAAATAGAGATTCTTGAGGATGGCGGAGTCATACGCCAGGAAACTCGACTCTATGACTCGGACAAGGATGAAACTCGCACTATGCGCAGCAAAGAAGATGCACAGGATTATCGCTATTTCCCTGATCCGGATTTACTACCGCTTGAAATATCCGAGGCTTGGATTAATCGTGTGAAGGCAATGTTGCCGGAGTTACCTGAAGCCAAACGTAGCCACTATATGACTATATATAGCCTTTCCGCATACGATGCCGGGGTACTGGCTGCGACTAGGGAAATGGCGGACTATTTTGAAAATACGGTAAAACTGTTGCCAGCCTCCGCTAAGCTCTGTGCCAACTGGATCATGGGTGAAGTAAACGGGCGTTTACACAGAGAATCGGCGGATATTGCGCAATGCCCTATCAGTTCGGCACAATTGGCAGGACTGCTGTTACGTATCAGTGATGGAACTATTTCTGGAAAAACCGCTAAAGATGTATTCGACGCGATGTGGCGCAGTGAATATGGTAGTGATGCCGACATCATAATCAAAGCTAAAAATCTGAAACAGATCTCGGACGTAGGTGAGATCGAGAAACTTATTGACAACATTCTTGCTGCCCAACCGCAGCAGGTAGCCGATTACCGGAATGGGAAAGAAAAAGCTTTCAATTCCCTTGTTGGTCAAGCGATGAAGGCCACTAAGGGTAAAGCCAACCCCGTGCAAGTAAATGAGCTGTTGAAGAAGAAATTGACGGAATGAGTCGTGAAGCATGAACCCTGAACCAGGGTTCGCGTCCCAATCTGACCCAATCTACGCAGGTGATGAGCAGATATTTTGCCAAACCCTTACGAAGCATGGCAGAATCCCGTCCCTGCCAATCTGCTGAACCCCCATTTCCACACCCATGCCTCTCATTACTCTCGAAAAAGTCTGTCTTGCCTTTGGTCACCATGCGCTGCTTGATCATGTGGATTTGCAGCTCGATCCGGGCGAGCGCATCGGCCTGATTGGCCGGAACGGCGGCGGCAAGTCCAGCCTGTTGCGCGTTCTGGCGGGTGAAATCAAGTTGGATGATGGCAAGGTGTGGCGCGCACCCGCATTGAAATTGGCCTATGTGCCGCAGGAACCGCAACTGGATGCGACCAGTACCGTGTTTCAGGAAGTTTCCAACGGATTGGGTGCGGTCAGCCAAGTGCTGCTTGATTACCACGAAGTGTCTCATGCCTTGAGTGACGTTGCAGGAGATACCGAAGCATTGCTTGCCCGTTTGCAGGATCTGCAAGGTGAATTGGAAGCCCAGGATGGCTGGCGCATTCAGGGCAAGGTGGAGACTGTCATCCACCAACTTAACCTACCCGAAGATACCTTAGTCGGGCACCTTTCTGGCGGACTGAAAAAACGGGTCGCGCTGGCTCGCGCACTGGTGGTATCCCCAGATGTGCTGCTACTGGACGAGCCAACCAATCATTTGGATTTTTCCTCTATTGAATGGCTAGAAGGACTGCTCAAGGATTTTTCCGGTAGCGTGCTGTTCGTTACCCATGACCGGCGTTTTCTTGATAATGTAGCAACACGAATTATCGAGCTTGATCGCGGTAAATTAGCAACTTTTCCATGCATATTCGCAGAATATCAGCAGAAAAAGGAGGAGATGCTGGAAGTTGAGGCTATCCACAACCAGAAATTTGACAAGGTATTGGCGCAAGAAGAAGTTTGGATACGCAAAGGTATTCAGGCACGCCGTACGCGCAATGAGGGCAGGGTGCGGCAACTGGAGGCGCTACGTCTGGAACGGGCGGCGCGGCGCAACCGAGTAGGAACGGTCAATCTCAGCGTGGACGAGGGGGCGCGATCCGGACGAATGGTGGCTGAACTGGAGCACGTCAGCAAAAGTTATGGTGACAAAATCGTTATCAAGAATTTTTCCTGCCGCATCATGCGTGGCGACCGGGTGGGACTGCTGGGACCCAATGGTGCCGGGAAATCCACCTTGCTGAAGCTGATATTAGGTGAGCTGCAGCCTGATAGCGGTAAGGTGCGGCAAGGGACCAAGCTTACAGTGGCCTATTTCGACCAGATGCGCGAGCAACTAAATGAAGAAGCGACTCTGATAGACACTATTAGCCAAGGTTCTGATTTCATCGAAATCGGCGGGGCAAGAAAACATGTCATTAGCTATCTGGAGGATTTTCTGTTTGCACCGGAGCGGGCTCGCTCACCAGTAAAATCGCTCTCTGGTGGTGAGCGCAACCGATTGTTGTTGGCACGGTTATTCACCCGCCCCAGCAATGTGCTGATACTCGATGAACCCACTAATGATCTGGATATCGAGACTCTCGAGTTACTGGAAGTGTTGCTGCAAGACTATCCTGGCACCCTGTTCCTGGTTAGCCACGATCGCGCGTTTCTCGACAATGTAGTGACTCAGGTAATCGCATTTGAGGGCGATGGCATATTACAGGAATATGTTGGCGGCTATGATGACTGGGTGCGGGCAAAGAGCTTTGTGAAAGTAGCGAAAAAACAGGAAGTGGCCCAACCTCAGCCCTTAGTTTCATCGGTAAAAACGTCCAAACCGGCCTTCCACGCCAAATTGAGCTTCAATGAAATACGCGAGCTGGATACACTGCCAGCGAAGATCGAAGCTCTGGAACAGGAGCAGGCCGGCATTACCCACCGGCTTGGTGCCCCGACCATCTATCGCGACAAACCTGGGGAGGCAAGAGCACTGCAAGAACGCTTTGCTGCCATTGAGAAAGAGCTCATAAGCTGTCTCGCTCGATGGGATGAACTGGAAGCAAAGCATGCAACGGCTGGCCAGAAAAAATAGCGCAGACTTCTGCGTGCTTCACTATTCTAGTTATGACCCGCCAGTGCACTTGTTCTACAGATTTTATGTTAACATTTCCACCTTTTAAGCTAATTGGAAGAACATGTTGCGCGACAATAATCATATCCTGGAGAAAAAGCTGTTGGCACCGACACGAAAAAACCTGCGGTGGCCAATCGCACTAGCCAGTCTTCCGCTATTCGGCATGGTCGCTGCTTTTGGTATTGCGCCAGACACTTCCTTGAAAGATGTGCCTGTGCAACAAGTTGTCCTCAACCTTGACCTTCCGGAGATTTCCCAGTCTACTGATCCAAATATGACATTCTGGCGTCAGGAACGTATCCAGCGTGGGGATACCGTTGCCGCAATTCTTTCCCGGTTCGAGGTGAATAATCGGGATACAATTAATTTTCTGCGTGACGCTAGAAATATCAAAGCCATGCATCAACTGGTACCCGGTAAGACTGTTCACGCGCAGGCTACTGCAACGGGCGAATTGCTGGCATTGCGCTACTTCTCTGGTGGCAATGAGCAGTTCCTGATGGAAAAAATAGATGGCGCTTTCAAGTTAAGCGAACAGCCGGTCAAGCTAGAGGCACATATCCAGATGAAATCGGGTGTGATAAACAGCTCGCTGTTTGCTGCCACCGACAGTGCGGGTGTACCCGATAATATCACCACCCAGATTGTAGATATCTTCGCTTCCGACATTGATTTTCATCAAGATTTGCGCAAGGATGACCGCTTTACCGTAGTGTATGAATCGCTTCATATCGATGGTGAGCCCGCTAAAGCTGGGCGGGTGCTGGCAGTGGAATTCGTCAATCAGGGAACATCCTGTAAAGCGGTATATTTCAAAGCGGACGATGGAAACAGTGGTTATTACGCACCCGATGGCAAAAGTCTACGCAAAGCATTTCTGCGATCACCATTGGAGTTTTCTCGTATCAGCTCCGGTTTTTCAAGTGCCCGTTTTCATCCAGTGCTGCAAACGTGGCGCGCCCACAAGGGTGTTGATTATGCCGCCCCAACGGGCACACGGGTAAAGGCCACCGCCAGCGGCACAGTGGCATTTGCCGGTTGGCAAAACGGCTATGGCAATGTAATTATCCTGCAACATCAAAGCCAATATTCTACCGCTTACGGTCATTTATCGGCTTTTGCCAAAGGCCTGCGCAGCGGACAGCGCATTAACCAGGAAGACATAATCGGTTATGTCGGTGCAACTGGACTGGCAACTGGCCCACATCTACATTATGAATTCCGTATCAACGGTGTCCAGCGCGACCCGCTACGTGTGGCAATGCCCGCTGCCATACCCATTACCGCCAGAGATATGGCTATATTTCTCGAGAATACCAGACCATTGATAGCCCGACTGGATATGTTGCGTGACACCAATCTTGCCTTTCTGGACTAGCGCTGAAGCTGGAAAGTAATACGGTTACATAGCTAAACACCATTTGAAATCAGCCTATTATATTGGCATCATGTCTGGCACTAGCCTGGATGGAATAGATGCTGTGCTAGCGGATTTCGGTTTGTCACCGCCCTCTCTGCCATCCACTTTTTACCTGCCCTATGATGAGAGCCTGCGTCAGCGATTACTGAATTTACATCATTCGGGCAATGATGAACTGCATTGTTCGGCCATGCTCAGCAATGAGCTAGCCCAGCGTTATGCTGATGCTGTGGTCGGCTTACTCAATAAAAGTGGGGTAAAACCGCGCAACGTTACTGCCATCGGTTGCCATGGTCAGACTATACGCCACTGCCCTCAACCGGGAAAAAACTACACTATCCAGTTGGGCAACGCCGCATTACTGGCTGAGCTCACCGGTATCACCGTAGTGACGGATTTTAGAAGCCGTGACATTGCGGCGGGTGGCCAAGGTGCTCCGCTTGTTCCGGGGTTTCATCAAGCTTTGTTCGCAGACCGGAGAAATCATCGTGTCGTTGTCAATATCGGTGGAATCTCTAACCTTACCAGCCTTATACCCACCGGAGAAGTTACTGGATTTGACTGTGGTCCTGGCAACCTGCTAATGGATGCGTGGTGTTTGCATCATCTAGGTAAAGCATATGATGAGAATGGGATATGGGCGAGGTCAGGTAAAGTAATTCCGGTGCTGCTTGAAAAACTCCTGACACTTCAGTATTTTTCGCTTTCACCGCCAAAAAGTACCGGCAGGGAAATGTTCAATCTATCCTGGGTGGAGAGCTGCTTATCCGGAGATGAGAAACTAGAAGATGTACAGGCAACCTTGTTGCAACTCACTGTCACGGCGATCTCTGAGTCAGTTCTTACTTACTGCCAAAATGCAGTAGAAATTTATTTATGTGGTGGGGGGGTACATAATGGAGAACTGGTTGGCAGATTACGGACTGCATTACCAGGGAAAAAAGTGGAATTGACCGATGTGCTAGGTGTTGATGCTGATTGGCTGGAGGCGTTTGCTTTCGCCTGGCTAGCACAACAGGCTATTCTGGGAGTTCCCGGTAATCTTCCCAATGTTACTGGCGCGAAGGGTGCCAGACTTCTTGGTGCAATTTACCAGGTTTGAGTCTCTGGTTCATACTTGCAATAATATCCAATCTGGATAACTCTACCACCCAAATAAAAACAGGAGCCAAGACTTCTGTTTTTTTAACACGAACTTATTTATGTTGAAAATGAAGATCCGCAACCACAGGTACTGGCAGCGCCAGGATTTTTAATCACAAATTGCGCACCCTCGGGGCTTTCCTGATAGTCGATTTCTGCACCTGCCAAATATTGAAAACTCATTGAGTCAATTAACAGTTTTACCCCATTCTTTTCTATTACAGTATCGTCTTCGTTAGTCAATTCGTCGAAAGTAAAGCCGTATTTAAATCCGGAACACCCACCACCACTCACAAAAACTCTTAATTTAAGATCATTGTTGCCTTCTTCTTCAATCAGCTGCTTAACTTTACCTGCCGCGCTATCGGTAAAGACCAATGAGACTTGCATTTCAGTAAATGAATTTGTTTCAGTGACTGCATTCATATCGAGCTCTATATTAAATTAACCAAAAAATTATTCCCTGCTACCACGCAGGGGCCAATTGCCAGTGCCCTGTACCGATGCCATCACTTTGTTGAAGTGCCAGTACTGACATCGATCTGATGTATGACATCGTCAGTGCCGTGTATCAATGTCATCACTTTGTTGTCTTGCTGTATATGGTCATGGTGTAGCAGCATAGCTGCAATCGTTGCTCCAGGCTGAATTTCCAAGGACCGGTAATATATATCCCCCGAGACCTTGGCTCTAGCCTGCAGTTCAAGATATTCGTCTGCATGTATTGATCCAGCTACGGTACCATTAATAACCACATGAGAAACCTTTATTTTCCCCTCGATACTCGCCTGGTCACTCAACATCAGAGTACTAGGTCTATCTCCCGTTGCGGTGATGTCTCCACGGACGTGTCCATCTATACGTAGGCCTCCGCTGAAACTAATGTCACCCACAACGTGTGTACCCATGCCGATGAGTGAATCGATCTGGTTTTTAGGTTTATTAGCTTTTTTTCCGAACACTTTCTTCCTCCTTTACGAGGGTAGATTCACGATTTTCGTTAACTTTGCCAGTGCCGCACCATTTTCGAAAACTCGTACTTGCAGGCTCTCCACTACAGCATCTGGCCGTAACTGGAAGCTCTTCTCCACTCGCTGGTAAAACTTGAAGCTGACATTAAACGTTTTTGCAGTGCCTTCACCTGGGAGAGGCATGGCCACTTTTTCTCTATTCTGCCGTAAATTGACTGTGAATTCCAGACTACCTTGAAAATCTTTGATACGTTGTCCTCCCTGCACCAGCAAAAGACTGTATCGGTATTCTCCAGGGGATTGTCCTCGTTCCAGTTTGAAATGGTATAGAGAAACTCCATTACTCGCCCCTCCGCTACCTGACATGAAACTCTGGAAGAATGCCAAGTCTTCCTTCAACCGGGTGTTCTCATCTCCAAGAGATTTTACTTGCCTGACGAGATCACCACGTGCGGCAATCTCCATTTGCGAGCGACGCTCGAGCCCGATCGCTCCAATACGCAAGGCTTCATTATCCTGCTGCAAGCGTAAACTTAGTTTGGACAATCGATCCAGCTCTTGGTTTACCTCATTCATTTCAAAATTTGCAAACTTGCGCCCAGTGTCGTACACCCCCCAAGATAACCCCAGTGCCAGCGCCAATGTGGTAACGACAACGATTAACAACCAGCGAAGATACCATGGAAAATGTGGGCGCACTGCCACTCGTGGTGCGGATATGCCAAATTTTCTTTTGAGTGACTTAATTATTACCATCGAGTTACGCCGACCAGATTGCCACACAATATTGCGCCAGCATAGCAGCGCCAGTGTTCTTGATTGCGGGCCTGTATTCGCCTGCGTAGGCCATGTTCCGATGACCTCCGCTCTCATTCCATAAAACCACCATCACGCTCGCCTGGAATTTATTCAAAAGCTCTTTAGGGCAGTAGCGGTACATGATCAATACCAAGAGTTTCCGGTAGGCCAAACATGAGATTCATGTTCTGTACCGCCTGTCCCGCTGCTCCTTTGACCAGGTTATCCGTTACCGCTAGTACCACCACCGTGTCACCTCCTTGAGGACGATGCACTGCAATGCGGCAGAGATTGGAGCCCCGTACTGAGCGAGTTTCGGGATGGCTGCCCGCAGGAAGTACATCGACAAACGGTTCGCCGGCATAACGTTTTTCAAATAAAAGCTGTAGATCTGTGTCCGTGGTGAGCCTGGCATAGAGCGTAGCGTGTATACCCCGGATCATAGGTGTGAGGTGTGGCACGAAAGTAAGTCTGACCGGCTTTTTCGCAATATTGGACAAACCTTGTCTAATCTCTGGTAGATGCCTGTGACCTGGTACCCCATAAGCTTTAAAGTTGTCAGAAGCTTCGGCAAACAGTGTGTGCACTTCTGCCTTGCGTCCTGCACCCGAAACACCAGACTTTGTATCGGCAACAAGATAATCCGTATCCACTATGCCAGCCTCGATCAAAGGAAGGAATCCCAGTTGGACTGCGGTGGGGTAACAACCGGGATTTGCCACCAGTCGTGCCCCCTTGATTTCATCGCGGTTGATTTCAGGCAGACCATAGACAGCATTTGCCACCAGTTCCGGGCAGGCGTGGGACATGCCGTACCATTTCTCCCATACTGCCACATCTTTGATACGGAAATCGGCAGCCAGATCTATCACCCGCACTCCTGAATCCAGCAAGGATCTGGTCTGTTGCATGGCAATACCGTTAGGTGTGGCGAAGAATACTACAGCACACCCCTCCAGAGCAGCTTCAGTCGGATCACAAAATTTGAGCATTACCCGTCTGCGCAAACTGGGAAACAACTCTGCTACAGCTATTCCCGCTTCCTTGCGCGAGGTGATAACCTGTATATGCACTTCGGGGTGTTGCGACAGAATACGTAATAACTCGACACCAGTGTATCCAGTTCCGCCGACGATACCAACTTTGATCATAGATTTCTCATAGTCTTTCGGGATGCATGCATTCGCTCTATATTCTGCTCACCCTACCCATTTTGTAGAAAAAAAACAAATTAGTTTGTTAATTATAAAATAAAAAAGCCGCCAGGAACGGGCGGCTTTTTTGGTATGCATGAAAAACTTATCGTTTGGAAAATTGCTTGCGTCGACGTGCCTTGCGAAGGCCGACCTTTTTCCGTTCCACCTCACGTGCATCGCGTGTGACCAGTCCAGCTTTACTTAATATAGGTTTTAGTGTGGCGTCAAAGTCAATCAGTGCTCGGGTAATGCCATGTCGTACCGCTCCGGCCTGTCCTGATTCACCACCCCCGTGGATGTTAATCATGATATCGAAGGTCGTAAGATTCCCAGTTAATTCCAGCGGCTGACGAACTACCATACGGCCAGTTTCACGGGAAAAATATTCGTCCACTGGCTTACTATTGACTGTAATTGCACCTCTGCCTAGCTTGAGAAATACCCGTGCCACGGCACTTTTGCGACGACCGGTACCGTAATTATAATTTTCACTCATGATGTTAAGTTCTGACCTCAAGTTGTCGCGGTTGTTGCGCCGCGTGGGGGTGGGTAGCTCCGGCATAAATCTTCAGTTTCTTCAGCATAGCGTAGCCAAGCGGACCCTTCGGTAGCATACCCTTGACTGCTTTCTCCAGCGGTCGCTCGGGAAAACGCGCATGCATTTTGGTGAAATTGGTCTGATAAATACCACCGGGGTAGCCGCTGTGCCGATAGTATATTTTGTCTTCTGCCTTGTTGCCGGTTACTCGCAACTTGTCGACATTGACCACGACGATAAAATCACCGGTATCCACATGGGGGGTGAATATAGGCTTATGTTTGCCACGAAGACGGTGTGCGATCTCGGCAGCGAGGCGTCCCAGCACCTTGTCAGTTGCGTCGATCACGAACCAGTCGTGTACTACTTCATGTGGTTTTGCTGAGAAAGTTTTCACTGAGTCTGCCCTGCTTGTTCAAAGAAAGCCGCAAATTTTATGCCAGACCTGAATGAATGTCAAATATGCGTTTCTTCTATGCGTTTCTCTTTGTTTTTTTCAGCCAGATGTCTAGGGAAACACCGATTTATTCCTTATATTTCCCTCTTCCAACGTAGCCAATAGGTATAATAGGCCGTCGTCATATAGCAAGCGAAAACCATGAATCAGAACACCCGTATTGCAAAGCAACCGAGCTTCTCCCAAGCCGAGTACGGGGCGAAGAAGAAGCTTACACGGCGCGACCTCTGTCTGG
>CAMDAX010000006.1 GCA_945888885.1 Nitrosovibrio sp. Nv4
GTGACAGCACTCGCCCTCAGGAGCAAGGAAATGCGGTAAAGCAGAAAGATTGCCGCAAACAGGGAGAGCGTAACCACTTAGATGCTGAAATTCGAGCATCTGATGTCATTGCGCTCCATTTCGAAATTAGTTTTGCAAGAGGCTCACTAGACAATTGATTCATAATAAACTTTTCTGGGAAACTTTCGGCTAATTTACAGTCTCGCCCCGATTACCCAGCTAATTGATGGCCATGTGCCACACCCTGAAAATTGTTTACATGGGAAATCTAAATAAGACGTCTTGCGAACCCATAAAATATAGCGTATCTTTGCGCCAGAAAACAGTTTGAACAAGACATTGTTGCTATGCTTGAAAAGAATGTCGAGCTTACCAAATTCTAACGAATCTTTCTTAAAGATTTGGAACTAGACTAAGGCGTCTTGAAGTAGCGCTGGTGACAGAAAAAGAATATGAAAGAGTGTGACGTAGTGCAGATATACAGGGAGTGTTTCATACAACTAATCCCGAAGAGTGGCTAAGGGACGGGATAGGTATTTGTATTTTGTAACATTTTTGGTCTTACTGAATTCAGTAATCAAGTGGGGGAAATATGAGCAGTAAAGCAGTAGCAAGCCTGTTGGGAACTCTGTCGATTGCCTGGTATTCGGGGATGGCGATGGCGGCAGCACATCCCTATCAGTTGAATTTTCAACAGCCAAACAGCACTATCGCCCAGCAGACATATGATCAGCATATAATGCTGTTGTGGATATGTCTGGCGATTTTCGTCGGCGTATTCGGTGTCATGCTCTACTCTTTAATCAATCACCGCAAGTCGAAGGGCTACAAGGCAGCAAACTTCCATCACAGCACTACGGTTGAGATCATCTGGACGGTTATACCGTTCATCATTCTTTTTGCTATGGCATATCCTGCTACCAAGACCGTCATCGCCATGAAGGACACATCCAATCCGGACATCACGGTCAAAGTGACCGGGTACCAGTGGCAATGGGGTTATGACTATCTGATAGGCGAAGGTGCGGGGATCAGTTTTATCAGCAGATCATCTACCACACTGGATCAGCGCAACAACAAAGCCCCCAAGGATGAGTTTTACATGCTGAGGGCGGATAAACCGATGGTGGTACCGGTCGGCAAGAGAGTGCGTGTGCTAATTACCTCCAACGACGTGATTCACGCATGGTGGGTACCCGCGTTCGGCATCAAGCAGGATGCCATCCCTGGATTCATACGCGATGCATGGTTTCAAGCTGACAGGGCTGGCATTTTCGTTGGTCAGTGTACGGAACTGTGCGGCAAGGATCACGGTTTCATGCCGATCGTGGTGGAAGTGATGGAGCCTGCACAATATACACAATGGGTGGCAGAGCAGAAAGCACAATCGGCTACGACAGTGGTTGACGTCAACAAGGTCTTTACGTTGGATGAGCTGAAAGCCGAGGGCGAGAAAGTGTATGCGGGTAACTGTGCTGCCTGTCATCAGGCTAACGGTCAGGGCATTCCCGGAACGTTCGTTGCGTTGGATGGTTCCAAGGTTGCCAACGGCCCCAAAGCCGAGCACATCAACATCGTGGTGAATGGCGGCAAAGCCGGTAGCGCAATGGCTGCATTCAAGCACCTGTCGGATGTGGAAATCGCGGCCGTAGTGACATATGAACGTAATGCCTGGAGTAACACGACAGGTGACGTAATACAGCCATCCGAAATTAACGCATTTAGAAAATAAGTACTAAGGAGAAGAACCATGGCAGCAGTACACGACGATCACGCACACGGCCACGGTCACGGCCACGAGCACGGCCACGACGATCACGCACACGGCCCCCCTAAAGGCATGATGCGCTGGCTGACGACGACCAATCACAAGGACATCGGTACCATGTACCTGTGGTTCTCTTTCTCCATGTTCATAGTTGGTGGATTGATGGCATTTGGCATCCGCGCCGAATTATTTCAGCCCGGTATGCAGCTAATGACTCCGGAGTTTTTTAACTCGCTTACTACGAATCACGGTCTAATAATGGTGTTCGGCGCGATCATGCCGGCCTTCGTTGGCTTTGCCAACTGGCAGGTACCGATGATGATTGGCGCTCCGGACATGGCTTTTGCTCGTATGAACAACTGGAGTTTTTGGTTGTTGCCGCCGGCAGCATTACTGCTGGTATCGGCATTTTTTGTACCAGGCGGTGCCGGTGCGGGTGGTTGGACATTCTATCCACCACTGTCGATACAGATGGGCATGGGTATGGACATGATGATTTTCGCGGTCCACATCCTGGGAGCTTCCTCCATCATGGGCTCGATCAACATCATCACCACCATTCTCAACATGCGCGCACCGGGAATGACGCTGATGAAAATGCCGCTGTTTGTCTGGACCTGGTTGATCACTGCTTACCTGCTGGTGCTGGTAATGCCGGTACTGGCGGGCACGGTTACCATGCTGCTGACTGATCGTCATTTCGGCACTAACTTCTTCAACGCGGCAGGCGGCGGGGATCCGATAATGTTCCAGCATATTTTCTGGTTCTTCGGGCATCCTGAAGTTTATATCATGATATTGCCGGCATTTGGCATCATCTCAGAGATACTGCCAACCTTCTCGCGCAAGCCACTGTTTGGTTATTCGTCGATGGTTTATGCCACCGCCTCAATCGCTATTCTGTCGTGCATCGTTTGGGCCCACCACATGTTTACTGTGGGAATGCCGGTAACAGCACAATTGTTTTTCATGTATGCCACTATGCTGATCGCGGTACCAACCGGGGTGAAAGTATTTAACTGGACGGCTACCATGTGGCAGGGATCGATGAGCTTTGAGACACCGATGCTGTTTGCCATTGGATTCATTTTCCTGTTTACCATAGGTGGGTTCAGCGGCGTGGTGTGTGCGGTGATACCGGTGGATATTCAGGTGCAGGAAACTTACTATGTGATTGCACATTTCCATTATGTGCTGGTATCGGGGTCGCTGTTTGCTCTGTTCGGTGGAGTCTACTACTGGCTACCGAAATGGACCGGTCATATGTACGATGAATCACTGGGTAAATTGCATTTCTGGTTGTCGATGGTTTTCTTCAACGTCACCTTCTTTGTACAGCACTTCCTGGGATTGGCGGGTATGCCACGTCGCGTTCCAGACTACGCTTTGCAGTTCGCCGATTTCAACATGATCTCCAGCATTGGAGCATTCGGTTTTGGCTTGAGCCAACTAGTGTTCCTCACAGTAGTGGTGAAGTGCATCTGTGGCGGGAAGAAAGCAGAGGCCAAGCCTTGGGATGGAGCTACCACACTGGAGTGGGATTTGCCATCACCAGCGCCGTACCATAGTTGGGTGACACCACCAGTCGTCAAGTAACGGGCTCGGAATGCCACAGCACACAGATGATAGGAGGCGCGGAAAATACAAAACACTGCTGATTCTGCTGGCAGTTGTGGTAGGGATGTTCGTTTTGGTTATAATAAAAAAATCATAAATGAGTGTTGCCCAGGAAAATACGGTAATAATGAAAAAGCTGCTGATCTTTTCAGTAGCAATGTTTGGCTTCGGTTTCGCACTGGTACCGCTATATGAAAAGATATGCGAGGTTGCTGGGGTCAACAATCTGCTGAAAGCGGATACGTTGACGGAGAATATTCAGGTAGACACCAGCCGCTGGCTGACAGTAGAGTTAGATGCCAATACACGTGGGTTGCCTTGGCAATTTAAACCCATGCAAGCGAGCGTACGCATACATCCGGGCGAGATGGTGGAAGTGATGTACGAGGTCAGAAACAACTCTGATCGTGAAGTGGCGGGCCAGGCGATACCAAGTTACAGCCCGCAACTGCTCGCGCAGCACTTGAAAAAACTGGAGTGTTTTTGCTTTACTAAACAGGTGTTAAAACCAAATGAGGTGCGGCAAATGCCGGTGCAATTCATGATTGAACCGAGCTTGCCGAGTAATGTGAGTGTCATGACCATTTCGTATACATTTTTTGAGTTGAATAGTGACTCGGCTGATACGGGTGGCAAGGCGAAACCGATTTGAAGGGCGAAACCAAACCACAACGTAAGGCATCGTTCTTCCAGGCTATGAAAGCGGTATCATGGGCTTTTTTCGGCATACGAAAAAAAAGTGATCACGATCATGATGCGGCGACGCTGACACTGGGGCAGGTGATTGCTGCGGGCATTGTTGGTGCAGCGATCTTCGTAACGTGCATATTAATGCTGGTCAAGCTGGTAACAAGCTAGAGATTAATTAAACTATAGGCAGGAGAGAGGACATGAGCCACGAATCAAGTCAAACAGATAACTATTACATTCCACCGCCATCAACCTATCCGATGATAGGTTCGATAGCGCTGTTCTTCCTGGGGTTTGGTGCGGCATTTTCCGTCAATAGCCTTCCAATTGGGAAAGGGCTGCTGGCAATTGGTTTTGCTATTCTTTTCTACATGATTTTTGTCTGGTTCCGTACCGTGGCACAAGAAAGTGAAGCCGGCAAGTTCAACAAACAGGTGGATATGTCATTCCGCTGGGGAATGAGCTGGTTTATTTTTACCGAGGTTATGTTTTTTGCTGCATTCTTTGGCGCCCTCTATTATATGCGGGTTCTATCAGTTCCTTGGCTAGCGGACCTCGAGCATAAAATATTATGGCCGGATTTTACGGGTGGCTGGCCTACAGCTGGCCCCGGTGCAAGTGAAAAGTTTACTCCAATGGGTCCATGGGGACTGCCGGCAATTAACACGGCATTGTTGCTGACTTCGGGTGTAACCTGCACTTGGGCACATTGGGCGCTTAAACTTAACAAGCGCGGCCAGTTGAATTTATCATTGTTTCTGACGATAGCGTTGGGGATTACTTTCCTAGCCTGTCAGATTTATGAATATGGTCACGCTTACTCTGAGCTCAATCTTAAGTTGACGAGCGGAGCATACGGCGCATCGTTTTACATGTTGACCGGCTTCCATGGATTCCATGTAACAGTAGGCACTATCATGCTGATAGTAATTCTTTGCCGCTGCTTATCCGGGCATTTTACGCCTGAACACCACTTTGGATTTGAGGGTGTAGCGTGGTACTGGCACTTTGTTGACGTGGTCTGGTTAGGACTGTTTATCTTCGTTTATTTAGTGTAGACACGCGATTAGCAACAGTCTTTATTTCGAGACTGTTGCTAACATGTGCGGCAACCACAAACACCCTCTAGTATTTAGTTCAAAGGGGATAAATCTTGAAATTGGAAGTTAGCGGTTGAGGTAGAACCCCAGCATCATCAGGGCGAACAGAATAATGGATAAGCCGATGCGTAGAGTGAGGGCCTTGACTGCACGTGTACTCTGCCCCTCATCTTTGACTATGTAGAACATCGCGGATGCCAAGCTGGCTAGTATGAAGAGAAAAAAAAGGATAGCGACAGTTTTCAAAATAGGTGCTTTCGAGTACGGGGCGACATCGGGAGTTTAGCCGAGTTCAGCCTACTAACCAATGACTATTTTAGGCTGGCGGTTCAAGCCGCAATTATGGCCAACAGTGGCTGCGGTGTCAGTAATATGGGTCATGTTACTACTCGGCGACTGGCAACTATCACGAGCCCAGGAAAAAGAGGAGCGACAGGAACAACTCGAGCGACTATCGCAGCAGTCGGCAATTTCCATGCCGACCATCCCAATTCGCTTGGAGGATTTCAAATTTCGCCAAGTCGAGGCAAGCGGCACATATGTTCCAGCGCATACGATTTATCTCGACAACAAGATATACAAAGGTATAGCCGGTTATCATGCTATTACGCCGCTCAGGTTAGGTGCAAGTTCTATGCATGTTCTGGTCAATCGTGGATGGGTAGCAGCCAGCAGCGATCGCGGTAAATTGCCGGAAATTCTCACCCCAACTGATCAGGTGGTTATTTCGGGAATCGCGATTTCGCCAACGCAAAGAATACTGGAGCTTTCCACGGAAACGGTATCTGGGCAGGTCTGGGAAAATTTTCATCTGGAGCGCTACCGTGAAGTTACGGGGCTTGCATTACAACCAGTGATGATATTACAGAAGGACGATTTAAAAGATGGTCTCGTGCGCCAATGGGATCGTCCAGATTCAGGTGCTGCCAGAAACTTGGGTTATGCGTTTCAATGGTTCGCCATGGCGCTGACGATCATGATTATTTATTTGGTGTTGAGTGTTAAACGAGAGCGTTCCCAGAAAAAGCAAACGTAAGCTGCTGCTAATGCTAGCGCTGATGTGTACGCCGGTCTTTATTTCGTACCTGCTGTTTTTTTCAAAGGTGCCACTAGCGAGCGACAACTACGGCGAGCTGATTGAAGTCAGGCCATTGCAGGGTAGTGCGCTGAACCAGATCGATGACACGATATTTCGTATCCGCCAGTTACGTGGCAAATGGGTACTGCTGATGTTGGATTCGAGTACATGCGACGAGGGGTGTCGCAAAAAACTGTATTACATGCGACAGGTGCGGCTCATGCAGCACACTGAAAAGGACCGTATAGAAAGGGTATGGTTGATAGATGATGGTGGATTGCCCGAACCTGGTCTGGTAGAAGAATACAAGGGCATATGGCTGATTAATGCGAAAGATAGCCAGTTACGCGAGGAATTTCCAGCACTAGCAACGCAACGCGATCATATTTACTTGATAGACCCGGTAGGAAACTTGATGATGCGCTTTCCCAAGGATCCCGATGCTGCAAAGATAGCCAAAGATATCAAACGACTGCTCAAAGTTTCGCAGATCGAGCATGCGTTAGGGACGAAACACTGAGATGCAGCCTGAACAATATGCAATGCGGGTTGATTTTAAGCTTGGAAATGAATTAGGAGACAATTGTCATGGCAACTAGTTTGGTTTGGCAGCATACTGCGATACGTATGCAGCAATTTTATCAATTGACCAAGCCGCGGGTTGTTTCCCTCATTGTTTTTACTGCGATTATCGGTATGTTTCTTTCGGTGCCGGGCGCAGTGCCACTGAATGCACTGATTTTTGGTACTTTGGGAATTGCACTGGTGGCGGGGGCGGCGGCAGCCGTCAATTGTCTGGTGGAGCAGAAAATTGATGCAGTGATGGCACGTACACGCGGCAGGCCGTTGCCCCAGGGAACAGTTACCTCACCGGAAACTTTATTTTTCCTGGCACTGGTTGGTGGTGCGGGACTCTACATACTTCATGAGTTGGTGAACCCTCTGACCATGTGGCTGACCCTGGCGACTTTCGTCGGTTATGCGATCATCTACACGGTGATACTCAAGCCGATGACGCCGCAGAATATAGTCATAGGTGGTGCTTCCGGCGCAATGCCACCAGTGCTTGGCTGGACTGCAGTGACCGGAGAAGTTTCCGCCGACGCATTATTGTTGTTTCTTATCATTTTCGCATGGACGCCGCCACACTTCTGGGCGCTGGCGCTCTATCGCAAACTGGAGTACGCCAAAGTCGGCATGCCTATGTTGCCAGTGACACATGGCGACAAATATACCCGTCTGCACGTGTTGCTGTATACACTAATACTTATTGCCGTGACGCTAATGCCGTATGTCACCAAGATGAGTGGGTTGATTTATCTTGTTGGTGCGGTAGTGTTGGATGCTATTTTTCTGTATTACGCGGTAAAGATTTATCGCGATTACAGCGATCAGCTTGCACGTAAAGCATTTCGTTTCTCGATCATATATCTGGCCGCCTTGTTTGTCGTACTGCTGGTAGATCATTACATCCGTTTTTAAACGATTTCGTGAAATCGTTTAATGCATTTCTGGTTGCTGCAGGGCTGACGCTAATTACTCTGGCTGGCTGCAGCGGCGAGGCCAATCGCGCTGAAGTCAAGCCGACATTTCTCGGTACGGATATAACCGGTGCCGATTTCGGGAGGGACTTCAAGCTTGCCGATCACACTGGCAAGATACGCTCCCTGGCAGACTTCAACGGCAAAGTGGTGGTGTTGTTTTTCGGCTATACCCATTGCCCCGACGTATGCCCTGCCACTATGGGGGAATTGGCTACCGCCATGCAGAAGCTAGGCAAGGACGCCGAGCGTGTGCAAGTGTTATTTATTACTATCGACCCGGAGCGCGATACCCCGGCACTACTAGCTAAATATGTGTCTGCATTTAATCCGACATTTCTGGGCCTATCCGGTGATGTACAGGCTACTAAAGAAATCGCCCAGGAGTTTAAAGTCGTTTATCAGCGGCAAGTAGGGGTGGCCCCAGAGCAACACAATTTGGACCACTCTACCGGAAGCTATATTTTTGATGCTGCGGGAAAGCTGCGTTTATATGTGAGTACGGGCAAGGGTAGAGATGTATTTGCCCATGACATCGCAGAGTTACTGAAGACGCGCTGATAAGCAACATGTAACGGAAAGGCGTGGCGTTTGTGTCACTGCGCTGCTACTTATAAGTAGACACCGGGTTTAAGGGAATAGCTTACCAGGGTTAAGAATATTGTTTGGGTCAAATACCCGTTTGATAGCTTTCATCAGGATAAGTGTTGGCGCATCAATCTCCTTGCCAATATAAGCACGCTTCTCGCTTCCAATGCCGTGCTCACCCGACAACGTACCGTTAAGTTTTATCACTAGATCGAATACTTTGATCAGGCATTCCTCTGCTCGCTTCACCTCACCGAGATTGTCCGGGTTCACCAACAGATTGACGTGGATGTTACCGTTTCCAGCGTGGCCAAAATTGACGTTGGCAATCTGATATTTGCTGCTTAGTTGAATTAGTCCATCCAGAAATTCTGGTAGCGCAGTAACCGGTACGACCACATCCTCATTGATCTTTTTTGGTGCGATAGCACGTAGTAATGGCGACAGTGCTTTGCGGGCCTGCCATAAAGTGGCAGCATCGGCAATCTGCTCTGCGTGTAGCAACCCACCGTTATGGCAAGCAGAAAGAATTGCCTCACTTGAGTCCGAGATATCACGGGAAGATCCATCCACTTCGATCATCAGCATGGCACGACTGTCCATAGGCAGCATCCCGGGGAAGTGCTCACGGATCAGATTTAGCGAGCCGGCATCCAGGAATTCAAGGGCGCTGGGTACCTGAGGAAGCGCCATGATTGCAACTATCGCAGCAGCGCAACTTGTAGCGTCGCTGTAATGCGCGGTAAGGCCACTTCGAGCCTGTGGCAGGGGGGTGAGCTTGAGCGTTGCCTCGGTAATGATAGCCAGTGTTCCTTCAGAACCAATTATAAGTCGCGTGAGATCATATCCTACTACCCCCTTGGTGGTATAGCAGCCAGTCTTGATAACATCACCTTTTCCCGTTATTGCTTTCAATCCCAGAACATGGTCACGGGTGGTGCCATATTTCACTGCGTGTGGGCCGCCAGCAGAAGTGGCAAGATTGCCGCCTATGCTGGAATAAGCCGCACTGGAAGGATCGGGCGGCCAGAAAAATCCATAGGTTCCGGCCGCATCTTGCACCGACTGATTGAGCACGCCTGGCTCGGCAACGATAACGCGATTTGCAGGATCCACGGTGATGATGCGCAACATGCGTTCCAGTGACAATGCCACACCGCCCTGCTCAGGGAGGCTCCCACCAGATGTACCAGTGCCGCGTCCACGTGGCGTAAGCGGAATTTTATGTATATTGCACAGCGCAACAATACTGAGTACTTCATCTGATTTGAGCGGAAACGCAACCGCCTCCGGCGGGAAAATTTTTCGACTATTGTCATAGGCATAGGCGTAGCAGTCGACCGGGTCGGTATAAAGCTGGTCAGAAGGAAGCAAAGATCGGAGTTGAGCGAGGAAATCAGCAGGGAGCATTCGAGGAGGATAAACAGTCAAGATATTGATCGCAGGGGGCTTCTGTACGTATCTTCATCTAACCTGGCTGGGATTTTGAGATCAATCCAGATACTCGAACACTTTTACTACTTTCAGCGCTCCACTGGTAGAACTGGCAGTCTCCGATGCACTTTCAGCCTCCTGACGTTTAACCAATCCCAGCAGGTAGACCACACCACTTTCTGTAACCACTTTTACGTGATTTATCTGGAATCTGCCGCTATCCAGAAAGCGCCCTTTAACCTTCGTTGTAATCAACATGTCATTACTTCGAGAAATGAGTGAACTTGCATTAGCAATGGTGATTTCGTTAGTGACATTGCGCACATTGATTATGCCTTTGACCAGATTTTCGACTTCTTTTTTCATGGCTTCGGTGGGCGCTTCTCCGGTGAGTAACACGTTACGGTTAAAGCTAGTGATATTGGCATGAACATTGGTACCCAAATTTTCTCTGATGTACTTGGCACTCTTTAATTCAATTCCTTCATCTTCAACAAAAGTACCGCTGGTACGCCGATCTTCAGATACAGCAAGACCGGTACCAACACCAGTAACAATACCGGTGGCAACGAGCACTTCGCAGCCGGAGAAGGTCGGCAACAGTAATGCCAGCAGAAGCCAGCCCCAATTTGAATTTTTCATTTATTCGCTCCTATTATTCGTAGTGATCTTGAGCCGATCCGACGAAGGTTATGAGAGATGGCAAATACCACTTAAGACAAATATACAGATCTGCTATTCACCGAAAGCATTCTTAATCCATTCCAGTTCCTGGCTATTGCTGCCAGACAATAACACGGCATCAAAGCGGCATGGAGGCATGGATTTTAATCTGGCGAGATAGTGCCGTGCCGTACGCAGCAGTTTTGTTTGCTTGGATAATGTGATGCTAGCGGCGGCGCCACCAAAAATTTGACTTGTGCGCATTCTTACCTCAACAAATACCAACGTCATGCCGTCACGCATGATAAGGTCAATCTCACCAAAGCGACAGCGGTAGTTTCTTTCCAGCAGAACAAGGTGCTGTCGCTGCAGAAATTCTGAGGCAAACTGTTCTGCTTCGTCACCCTTCATCTCTGCGTACCTTCATCTCCATAGCTTATGGTGTGATTCGGTATTGCGCTATTCGCTGCACAGCTATTCACGTCGATCAATTTCGTGGTTAAGTGGAAAATAGCCGCAGGCTATCGTATAGTACAGCGATTAATGCTAGACAATAGAGTCAGAACGAAACGCTTAAGTATACAAAGCTATGCTACCAAAGAGTACATTATATGTGGTTGCCACCCCGATAGGTAATCTGCGCGACATCAGTCTACGGGCGTTGGACGTACTCGCAGCGGTGGACGTGATCGCTGCTGAGGATACACGCACCACCGCGCATTTGCTGACACATCACTCTATAGCCGGGAAGATGATAGCCCTGCATCAGCACAATGAACGCGCTGCTGCGGAGAAGGTTTTAGCCTTACTCGCAAAGGGAAAGTCGGTTGCTCTTGTCACCGATGCCGGCACACCAGGAATCTCCGATCCCGGAGCAATTTTGGTTAACCTCGCACATGAACACGGCTACAGAGTGACGCCGATACCCGGCGCAAACGCCGCCCTGTGCGCGCTGTCGGCAGGAGGAATCACCGAGCCGCATTTTCTGTTTTATGGATTTCTTCCACCCAAGACCGGAGCACGCAAACGCACATTGGAAGGATTAAAGCTACAACCTTATACTCTGGTATTTTACGAGGCACCCCATCGCATTCTTGGATGTGTGATGGATTTGGTTGCGGTGCTGGGAGCACATCGCCAGCTTACTCTTGCCAGAGAACTGACCAAATTGTTTGAAACTATCCATGTCTGTACTCTGGGTGATGCCCTCGCATGGTTGCAAGCCGATGCCAACCAGCAAAAAGGTGAATTTGTACTGCTATTATCCGGCGCAGAAACTCAGGATAAGTCTGGAATCAGTGATCAAACTCGGCATACGCTGGAGTTATTATTGGAGAATTTACCGTTGAAACAGGCAGTAAGGCTGGCAGCAGAAATTACCGGTGAAAGCAGAAAAATACTGTATGCACTAGCGTTGTCGCTAAAGGTGGAGAGTCTAGTGTAGTAAAATTATGCCGCGAATGTATCTATTCCAATTTAAATTTGAATTCATAGTAACGTGAAGCAACAGTTCATAATCAACAAGATAAGACTGCTTTCGAGTTTAAGTCCAATAAGCTGCTAGCGTGAGAATGCAGGTAGCGATTATAATTGCCGTGTCGCATGATACACAGTGTATTGGTTCTTGCGAACGTGGGCAGTCCCCACCGACAGCTAAATTTTTTGGAGATTAATTTATGAAAACACCTGCTATTTTTTATCATGCTGGTTGTCCTGTATGTGTTGAAGCCGAGCACCAGATTGCTGATGCTCTGGATCCCGCCCGTTATGAAGTGGAACTCGTGCATCTTGGCGAGCAGCCGACACGGATAGCTGCTGCCGAAGCGGCTGGTGTTAAATCGGTACCAGCACTTGTAATTAATGGGGAAGCTTTCCACATCAACTTTGGCGCTCCGATGTCTGCGCTGAAAGGCTAATTGCAAAGGATGGCGGGCGTGGATATGTCCGCCATCTCCGAAAAATCTCTTCTGTATCTCAATAACGACTAAGGGCGTATCAGTTTTTTCGAAAGTAGTAATTTAAAATTGAGTCGCTGCCGTTAGAACTGAAATTTCCCTGCTCACCCATACTGCAGCCATATCAAATTTTTGAGGGCAGGCGGAGGTGGTCGCTTTTTTTTAAAATTTCGGTTGATCTCATGGTAGTGATACAAATAAATTTTGGCATGGCTGGTTAGTATCACCGTCGGAAGCGGTTTCACTGAATGGTGGTATTTTCACAGGGGACGTCTTTGCCGAATCATATGGAGTTCTAAAGAACCTATCTCTGGTTCGTATTACGGCTTGCTCTCCCGGTCTGCCTGGTTGCTACGCCGAATTGAACGCACTAACCATATTCCACCAATTGTCGCGCAGAAGGAGCCAAGTACTCCAAAAAAAGGCAGTCCCAACAAAGTGGGGCCGCCAGCTATAGTCATGACGATGGAGGAGCCGACAATGAGCGCAGCGATAATGAGACCACCAGCAAGCCGGTTGACAGCACCATCGAGTTGGTCGCCGACGTGTTTGAGGTGCGTGACGTTAATGTGAACATCCAGTTTGCCGCGTCGGGCAGCGCGCAGCAGTCGGGAGAGATCATGTGGCAAGTCAGCGATGATGCCAATCATTTCGCTGGTTGCCTGCCAGCCGCGTTTAACAAGCGCCGATGGAGTGTAGCGAGCGGCCATCTCGTCACGCAGCAGAGGCAACGCTTCGCTAGCCATGTCAAAGTCTGGTTCAAGCTCACATCCCATGCCTTCGAGCGTAATGAACGCTTTGACGAGTAACGCCAAATCGGGCGGTAGGACAAGCCGGTGTTCGCGCAAATTAGCCACGATTTCCGAGAACATGGTACCGAATCTGAGTTGTTTCAACGGTACGCCTTGGTATTGCTCGACGAAGGTCTGGATTGCCAGTATCAGACCGCTCTCATCCGCTATGCCGTCGCTCGTCCAGTCGAGCAGTACGTCGACGACGCGCGTGGGATCATGCTGCACCAGTCCCAGCAAAAGCTGGACTAACTGGTCCCGACGTTCTTGAGTAAGTCGCCCGACCATGCCAAAGTCAATGAAAGCGATGCGGTTGCCAGGCAAATAGAACACGTTGCCGGGATGCGGGTCGGCGTGAAACAAACCATCTTCGATGACCATCTTCATCACTGCGCGCGCGCCGCGGTGGGCAAGTATCTTGCGGTCAAGACCGGCAAGATCGACAGCGCCAAGGTCGCGCCCGGGGATACCATCGATGTATTCCTGCACACATACCCGCTCTCCTGTCCACTGCCAATAGACACGAGGGATAACGATGAGCGCAGGTGTGGTATCACCAACAGGTGGATTATGGGGGGAGTTCGGGTCAGAATACCCCACAAAATTTGCCGCAATGCGTTCGGCATTGCGGCATTCGGCGGTGAAATCGAGCTCGTGCCGCAGTGATTGGGAAAACTGTCGCACTACTTCCTGCGGGCGGAAATAGTGCAGCTCCGGGCTTTCCGTCTCGGCCCATTCTGCCAACCTCGATAGCCAGCGCAGATCGGACTCGATGATCGGCAAGATACCGGGCCGACGCACCTTGACCACCACCTCGCTACCGTCTTTGAGACGGGCGCGGTGTACCTGAGCGATGGATGCAGCTGCCAGAGGTTGCGGATCGAACCAGGCGAATATCTCCTCGGGCGGAGCACCCAGGTCTTCGGTGAGCTGCTGAAGTATCGCGGGATAGGGAACAGCAGGCACACTGTCCTCCAACTTGCTGAACTCGACGATCCACTCGGGTGCAAAGAGGTCTACGCGGGTAGCGAGAATCTGGCCGAGCTTGACGAAAGTCGGCCCCAGTTCCTCCAGTGCTCGCCGCACCCGGGCATGGGGTTCGAGGTGAGCCATTTCCTCTGCTGCATGCCAGTGTAATACTCGACCAGCCCGCTCCAACGCACTGGCAAGCCCCATCCGGCGCACCATATTGCCGAAACCGTGGCGAATCAGAATCGAGGCGATTTCGTGCAGACGGCCAAGGTCACGCGCCGCCATCAGAGCTTGCCAGAGCATCAGTCGTCCTTGGCTTTGCCGCTGGACTTAACCCGTTCTGTCAGGCCACTGAGTACACCAGCGGCGATTTTGCGCAACAGATCGGCAGTGGCATGAGTTAGTTGCACACCCGCATCCAGTTGGGCGTGACCGACCAATGTCATCTGTTGGGTAAAAGTCGTCAGGGTATCTTTCAATTGGGTACCAACGGCAGTGCCGTTGTGTTTTGCATGCGAGGCCAGATCGTGCAGCGTGTCTGCCACCAGTCCCTTGGCGGCTGAAGCCGAGACTTGGAGCGTATCCAGGAATAGGGCTTCCAGGCTTTCCAAGTCGGCGCGCGCATGCGCGAGTTCCTCATGGGAGAACTTCTGCGCCCGGCCTGCTGCCTCCTCCAGCGCCAGCTTTGACGCTTCAGCAAGTTGTGCCAGTGCAGCATCGAGCCCAGCGACGGCATTGGTTATCTGGGTCTGTGCTGTATGTGCTTGGGCAGTCGCTTGCTGCAACGGTTGCTGTACCCCTTCACGCACACCTTGCATTACTGCAGTCATAATGCGGCGCAAAGACTCAAGATCATGTTGTGCGCTCAGCGCCGTGAGCGTCAGGCGTCGCACTGTTTCCTGAACGTTATCGCCTTGTGCAACGGCACTGCGCACTTCGGCTTCAAGTTTGGTTATATCGGTGCTGCTGCTAACATTGCTGCCAGTTTCATTCTGCATGATGAAAGACCTCCTGAAGTAGTGAGACAAGTGATACATAATTCATTCTTTGCCCTGCGCGGCAAGTCGGTCGAGGCCACCCATATAGGGTTGCAAGGCTTCGGGGATGGACACACTGCCATCGGCATTCTGACAGTTCTCCAGAACCGCCACTAGTGTGCGCCCCACTGCCAACCCCGAGCCATTCAGGGTATGTAGTAGCTCTGGCCGGCCTTTTTCATTGCGAAAGCGTGCTTTCATGCGCCGTGCCTGGAATGCCTCACAATTACTGCATGAAGAAATTTCACGGTAAACATTTTGTGCGGGCAGCCATACTTCGATATCGTAAGTTTTGGCAGCAGAGAAACCCATATCGCCGGTACAGAGTGCCATCACGCGATAAGGCAATTCCAGTTTCTGCAGAATTTTTTCAGCATGCCCGGTAAGTTCCTCTAATGCTTCATAAGACTTTTGCGGATGGACGATCTGCACCAACTCCACCTTGTCGAACTGGTGCTGACGAATCAGGCCGCGCGTGTCTTTGCCGTAGCTGCCTGCTTCAGAGCGGAAGCAGGGTGTATGCGCAGTGAGCTTGATCGGCAGCGATTCCAGCGCAATGATTTGATCGCGCACGATATTGGTGAGCGGAACTTCAGAAGTGGGAATTAAATAATAATTTCCCTGCTCTCCATGAGGCACAACAAACAAGTCTTCCTCGAATTTTGGCAACTGGCCGGTACCGTACAAGCTCTCCGCAGTGACCAGATACGGTACGCAAGTTTCAGTATAGCCGTGTTCCTGCGTATGTGTATCCAGCATGAATTGTGTCAGTGCACGATGCAGGCGTGCAAGTCCACCTTGCATCAAGCTAAAACGCGTACCGCTGAGCTTAGCGGCGGTCTCAAAATCCAGTAACCCCAAGTCTTCACCGATGGCTACATGATCCTTTACCGCAAAATTAGATTCAAATTTGCGTGGCGTTCCCCAGCGCCGTATTTCCTGGTTATCGGCTTCGCTCTTGCCTTCCGGTACGCTGTCATGTGGCAGATTTGGGATTACTTCCAGTAGTTGCTGCAACTCATCTTCAATTTCACCTAGTCTTTTCTTGGCTTCCTTTAGCTGATCGGAGTTTTTCTGTATTTCAGGGAAAAACCCCCCGATCGTTTCATCGTCTGGATCATGCCCGGCACCACGAAGCTGGCCAATCAATTTTGAAATATGATTTCTTGCTTCTTCCAGTTTCTGTGTATCCGTCCGTATAGATCCCCGTTGCATCACCAGTTTCTGGAAGCGTACCGTATCTAATGTAAATCTACGCGTGGAAAGGCGTTTGGCAACATTTTCCAGATCGGTGCGTAATAGCTGAATATCTAGCATGCAAACTCCAAATTACGTGCGTTGTGCCCGCGCTTTAACAGGCACAGGAAGTTTTATATTTTTTTCTTCGCTTGTTTGTCCAACTCGCGCAGATGCGCCAGTTTTTCCGAGATTTTTCCTTCTAGTCCGCGTGTCGTCGGGCGATAAAAACTTATCTCAGGCATCCCGTCAGGAAGATAGTTCTCTCCAGCAGCATAGGCTTCCGGATCATCATGGACATAGCGATACTCGCGCCCGAAACCCAATTCCTTCATCAGCTTGGTGGGTGCATTACGCAAATGCTCCGGCACACGGCGTGACTTGTCGCCGGTAATAAAAGAGCGAGTTTTATTATACGCCACGTAGGCGGCGTTGCTCTTGGGTGCGCAGGCCAGATGTAGTGTCGCCTGCGCCAATGCCAACTCACCCTCCGGGCTACCCAGGCGCTCGTAAGTTTCGCAGGCATCCAGTGCCATCTGCAGTGCGCGTGGATCAGCCAAGCCAACATCCTCCACTGCTATGCGAATCAATCGCCGGCCGATATAGAGCGGATCGGCACCACTGTCCAGCATGCGGCACATCCAATAAAGCGCGGCGTCCGGATTGGAGCCGCGTACCGATTTATGCAGCGCCGAGATCTGATCATAAAATTCATCCCCACTCTTGTCGAAACGACGCACATTACTGGAAAGCGTATTACGCGCGTAATCCACATCAATTTTTGAGACTCCCTCGACTGCCGCTGCAGTTTTTATCTGCTCCAACAAATTAAGTAAGCGCCGCGCATCACCGTCAGCGTATCCTATCAATAAACTTCTTGCAGCATCGGTGAAGTTTAGTCCCTGCAATGCGTGGTTTACCACCCGCTCAAACAAGGTAGCAAGTTCATTCTCTGATAGAGCAGTGAGCACGTAAACTTGGGCGCGTGACAGCAATGCGCTGTTGATTTCAAACGAAGGATTCTCAGTGGTGGCACCGATTAAAGTCACCAGCCCCTGCTCGACATACGGTAGAAATGCATCCTGCTGTGACTTGTTGAAGCGGTGTACTTCATCCACAAACAGGATGGTGTGGCGCCCCGATTGCTGCAATACCATTTGCGCTCGCTCGATTGCATCGCGAATGTCTTTGACCCCCGACAGCACCGCTGACAGTGCAACGAATTCAGCGTCAAACGCCAGCGCCATGAGTCGTGCCAAAGTGGTTTTGCCGGTGCCAGGCGGTCCCCACAGAATCATTGAATGAAATTTTCCGGATTCAAATGCAAGGCGCAATGGTTTGCCTGTCCCCAGCAGATGCGCCTGGCCGATAACATCTTCCAGATTCTTGGGACGCAGCCGTTCCGCCAATGGTGCGGCCGGTTTATGTTTCTCAAACAGATCAGTCACTGATCACGTCCGCATTCTCAGGCGGAGTAAATTTGAACAATCCGGGTGCGAGCTTGGGATTTTTCTCCAGTCTGGAAAATATAAGTACCGTAGTCTGACCAAAGTTGTCGCATAACTCCATTGCTGTCAGCGCCCCTTCCGGGGTAAATCCCAAACGCACCAGTTCAAAAGTGCCTTCCTTGTTCTTGGGCCTGGCTTCCAGCCATTCCAGGTTTCCCTGTAGACCGATTTCGCCAAGATTAAAATTGGACTCGATAGCGCTGCTGCCAGCAAGCAATGCAACCGGACTGCTACCGATGGCAAGATCAAGCTTGCGCACCGTGACTTGGTTAAGATCGCGATCGTAGAACCATACCTTGGCACCATCACCGACGATCAGTTGCTCATAAGGTTTTTCGTACGTCCATCGAAACTTATCAGGGCGCTCGAATTGCATGGTGCCGCTTGCTTTTTGCACCACACGCATATCTTTGTCGAGTAAGGTTTGAGAAAACGTCGCACGAACGGTGCGTGTGCCGTGAATGAAGGTCTTGAGGCTATCTATGGCAGCAGATTGTGCTATAGAGGGAAGTAAGCAGAGCAGTAGGAAAAGATGAAAACGGCCTAGAAGGTGCATAATATTTTTTGATGAAAATCTATAAAGCATTTGGCTACGGGTGACCAAAATTGGTCACTTTTAAGTGACATGTATCTATCAAAATCATTTGGCCGAATGTAATTCACCCAGCTATGGGGCGCTGTCGGCGATTCAAAATGTAGCTGGGGCCAATTCTACCGATTTCTGTGTTCAATAGGAGAACAGAAAGTGATCTACCCGGACGAATTATTTGTGGTGTTATTGAAGAAGATGCTGTGTGGCTGCAAGAAACTATTCAACTTGGTGATTGACAGCATGTCGGCGCATAAGAAAGCGGTGGTCAAAACCTATGTGGCGAACGGATGGAGAAATCACACACCGTTTTCTTCTCGGCTACGCTCTCAATCTGAGTCAGGACAGGTGGTATGGAGTTATGCTAGTCACAGTGGGCGTGACTAAGTTATCCCTTAAAAAGGGCAAAAAATCACAGGAACGCGTGGAGTAGCAGTTGCAAGCAGTTGGTAACAACCCAGAGCTTGAATACTCGTTCTTTAAATAGCCTTCTGTAGCCTATATTTCTGACTACAGAGTAATCAGTCTGCCTATATTGCTAGGCTGCTCCTTAAGTCGATGAGAGAGTAGATTGGCGCTGGTGAGAAGGGGGTTATACTTTGGCAGGAATATCCCGAAATGTGCGGCCCTCACTCGATACAGGGCAGCCACTTACGGGACTCGTAGCTGCTTGTTTCTCACTGAATCTTAATTCAGCATCTTGTCCCGTTCAATCAGCGCATAGGCTGAATGGTTGTGGATAGATTCAAAATTCTCTGACTCCACCACGTAGGCATCAATACGTGAGTCCCTGTTCAATGCTGCGGCTACATCGCGTACCATGTCTTCGACAAATTTGGGGTTGTCGTAGGCTTTTTCAGTGACATATTTCTCGTCTGGGCGTTTCAGCAGTCCATAGAGTTCGCATGACGCATGCTCTTCCGCCATCCGTGCTACATCCTCGATCCAGACAAAACAGTTGGTACGTACAGAAATTGATATATGGGAACGCTGATTGTGCGCGCCGTAGTCAGAAATTTTCTTGGAACATGGGCACAGACTAGTTACCGGAACAACTACTTTCATAGTAAATTCGTAGTGCCCCTTCTTTATCTCCCCGATAAAAGTCACTTCATAATCCAGCAGGCTTTTAACCCCGGAAACTGGGGCCGATTTGTTGATGAAGTAGGGGAAGGTTATCTCAATGTGACCGGATTCCGACCCAAGCTTCTTTACCATGGCCCACAGAATGCTCTCGAATGATTCCACGGAAATTTCGCGCTCATGGCTGTTAAGTATCTCCACGAAACGCGACATATGAGTACCTTTAAAGTCATGCGGCAGATCCACATACATGTTGAAAACGGCTACGGTATGTTGAACACCACCATCTTTATCAGCCACCTTCACAGGGTGGCGGATAGCTTTGATTCCGACTCTATCGATCGCTATATGCCGTGTGTCGGGGGTGCTTTGTACATCGGCAATAGGAAAGTCAATCTGTTTATTCATGATGTATACCTCCTACGAAGGAAGTGCTGGTATGTGTCAATTCTAGTCCGGGAAAATAATTGAAAATTACTCAGATAATCTCATCCGGACAGATTTAATGATACCGATCTTATCCAGCCCCCAATCCGCCAGCATCTGCGCAGGGTCGCCCTGGTCGATAAAAACATCCGGCAGGCCCAGTTGCAGCACTGGAATGCTGATACTTTTGCTTTCCAGAGACTCCACTACAGCACTGCCTGCTCCTCCCATGATAGTGTTTTCTTCGATCGTCACTAGCAGTTTGTAGTCTGCTGCCAGAGATTCGATCAGATCATCGTCCAGCGGTTTGACAAAACGCATATTGACTACGGTGGCATTAAGCTCTTCTGCTGCTTCCAGGCTGGGCTTGAGCATGCTGCCGAAAGCCAGCAGCGCGATTTTTTCCCCTTTGCGGCGAATCTCACCACGACCTAGCGGCAGCGCCTGCATTTCTTTTTGTGCTACCACACCGGTCCCTATAGCACGCGGATAGCGGATCGCCGTCGGTGTGTTCATCTGAAACGCGGTGTAGAGCATCTGACGGCACTCATTCTCGTCAGCAGGGGTCATTACTGTGATATTGGGGATACAACGTAAATAGGTCAAATCAAAGCTGCCGGCATGGGTGGGACCATCCGCTCCCACCAGTCCGGCACGGTCAATGGCAAACACTACGGGCAAGTTCTGGATAGCAACATCGTGAATTAGCTGGTCGTAAGCCCGCTGCAAAAAGGTTGAGTAAATTGCTACTACTGGCTTCATCCCATCGCAGGCCAAGCCTGCGGCAAAAGTGACCGCATGCTGCTCGGCAATGCCAACATCGAAATAACGATCAGGATACTCTTGGGAAAACCTCACCAGTCCAGAACCCTCACGCATCGCCGGAGTGATTCCAACCAAACGGTGATCCAATGCCGCCATGTCACACAACCAGTCGCCAAAAATCTGGGTATAGGTAGGCTTGCCGGCAGCCTTGGAAATGATACCAGCATCCGGATCAAACTTGGATACGCCGTGATAGAGAATGGGGTCCTCTTCCGCTGCCTGGTAGCCGGCACCTTTGCGTGTTACGACATGCAGAAACTGGGGGCCATCAAGGTGTTTGATATTGCTGAGCGTAGTTACTAGCACGTCAAGATCGTGACCATCGATAGGGCCGATGTAGTTGAAACCAAATTCTTCAAATAAGGTGCTGGGTGTCACCATGCCTTTTACGTGTTCTTCAGCGCGTTTGGCCAGTTCCAGCACAGGTGGCACCACACCCAGCATTTTTTCGCCCGCGCGGCGAGCCGTCGCATAGAATTGCCCGGACATGAGTTTGGCGAGATAATTATTAAGTGCCCCTACTGGGCGTGATATTGACATATCGTTGTCATTCAATATCACTAGTAGGTTGGTGTTCATAGCGCCAGCATTGTTTAAAGCCTCAAATGCCATGCCTGCGCTCATGGCACCGTCACCGATCACAGCCACCGCGCGCCGGTCTATTCCCTCCAGCTGCGCTGCCACTGCCATGCCAAGTGCAGCGCTGATGGAGGTGCTGGAATGTGCCGTACCAAAGGCATCATATTCGCTCTCATCCCGCCGTGGGAATCCTGCAACGCCGCCACGCATACGCAATTTATTCATACCTTCACGGCGACCGGTGAGAATTTTATGAGCATAAGTCTGGTGGCCGACATCCCACACCAACCTGTCATGCGGTGTATTGAACACGTAGTGCAATGCAATAGTCAATTCAACCGTACCAAGATTGGAGGAGAGATGCCCACCAGTTTTCGCCACTGATTCAACCAGAAATTTGCGTAACTCATCGGCGAGTTGCGGCAGCGCTTTGCGTTCCAGAGCACGTAACTGAGAAGGGATATTTATGGTATCAAGCAGTGGGTACATTTGAATCCTGAAAATTAAAAATCATTTACTATGAAAAACACTACCTCAAAACTCCCGCTGAATGATGAAATCAGTCACTTGTCGCAATCGTTTCGCTGTTGAGCCGAAGCCCTCTAGCGCCTGATACGCATCACGCCTCAATTCCTCGGCCAGTTCACGTGCTCGGCTAACCCCCAGTATGGTTACATACGTTGGCTTATTATGTTCAGCATCTTTACCGGCAGTCTTACCTAAAATTGCGGTGGTTGCCTCGGTATCAAGCACGTCATCCACTACCTGGAATGCGAGGCCAATATGTTTGGCGAAATGGTCGAGATTTTCCAGTTGCGCATCATTCAAACTGCTACCACAGCGGGCACCCAGCATTACTGCAGCACGGATAAGAGCTCCGGTCTTATGGATGTGCATAAACTCCAGTTCCGGTAGACTCAATACCTTGCCAACATTGGTAAGGTCAATAGCCTGTCCACCAGCCATGCCGCGTGAACCCGCTGCTTGCGCCAGTTGTTTGATCATTTCCAGCTGAATTTGCGAGGTATCTGCTAGACGGCATTCGGTTAGCAATTGAAAAGCCAGGCTTTGCAAGCTATCGCCTACCAGTAACGCAGTGGCTTCATCGTATTCCACATGACATGTGGGCTTTCCCCGTCGCAGCACATCGTCGTCCATGCAGGGCAGGTCGTCATGCACCAGCGAGTAAGCATGAATCAACTCTACAGCAGCAGCAACAATAATTACGCGATCTTCATTGGCTCCACCCAATTCCCCTGCAGCAAAGGCAAGCAGCGGACGCACGCGCTTTCCTCCGCCTAGAACGGCATAACGCATAGCCTTGTGTAGATGTTCGGGGGCAACATTCGCGGCGGGAAGCAGAGTCTGCAAGGAGGATTCTATGCATACTTGACGGCTTTTTGCCCAGTTCTGGAAATCAGTGATCATCAGTGCCGAATGGGGAGAAATTTTTAAGCGTACCAGCTTCGAGGAGACGCACCTGTTGCTGTGCATCCTGCAATTTGGACTGGCAGTATTGCAGCAGCTCCGCGCCACGTTTGTGAGCTGAGAGTGAAGCTTCCAGCGGCATTTGTCCCGTTTCCATTTCGACCACAATGTTTTCCAGTTCGGTTAATGCTGCTTCAAAACTTTCTGGTCGCGAGGATTTGACGTGTTTAGCGAGCTTTGTCATGATAAACGCAGTGTCACAGAATTAAATGACTTGCCGAAAACTGTAAAAATAACGCAATAAGCGTGGTCAGGTCAATTAAATACGTGAAACTTTCTTCGACCCAATCCGCTTTGGGGCACCTCTAAAGATTCGAAGCTCTAAATAAAATAGAGTGGGAACAAAAATTGTAGACGCAGCATATGGTTGATCTGTAGGGAAACATTCTTTGTGAATAATAAATATTGTGACGAAATCTGGATTATAAGAGGGACTCTACAATGAGCTATGGATGCTTTCGAAAGGCATAAGGTTTCTTGCGCTGAGTGTTCATTAAGTCTACGTCTAGCTGGTATTTTGTAGATACGTTGTCGCAGCAGGTCGTCCACGGATGCTTGATGCAACCGGGATGCCGCGCTTCATACAGTGCCCCGGTAATATGTGCAGTCAGCCTGATTTGCGACCCACTTCACGCAGCAATAGCGGTACGAAATCGGCAGTGGGCTCGCTTTCGCTGAAAGCGGCCTGAATCGCGAAGCCTGCAGCCGGTGAAAAACGTAACTGTTCTGAGATAGAATGTGACATGGACAAAATCCGATATCTGCTTTATGTTAGCGTTTCTTTATAACTCGCATTATATCAAATAATTACAGAGCTCTTTACTATTTTTTTGAATAATTTAGGCTAGGAAGATATACAGTACTGATATGTCTAATTTTGTTGATATTTCGCAACTGGTACAAACGCCGGTGCAGTTACCGGTTGACTGGTATTTCGATCCCCACATTCTTGAGTTGGAAAAGCGCCTTCTATTCGATCAAGGCAGTCGCTACGTGGGTCATGAGACTATGCTGCCGAACATGGGCGACTATCATGTGCTGGAATGGATGGACAATGCCAAGGTGCTTGTACGCAATAAAAATGGCATCGAACTGATATCTAACGTCTGTCGTCACCGACAGTCTCTGTTGCTTAAAGGTCGCGGCAATATCAGAAATATCGTTTGCCCTGTGCACCGTTGGACTTACGATATGGCTGGCAAGCTACTGGGAGCTCCCCACTTCCCCGACAATCCCTGTCTTGATCTCGGCAAGACTCCGCTACAGAATTGGAATGGTCTGCTGTTTGCAGGTGCGCGCCATGTCGCACGCGACATGGCCAACTTGGGCGTCTTGAAGGATTTCGATTTTTCCGGTCATGTGTTGGAACGGGTACAGATAGAAGAGTACGCCTGCAACTGGAAAACTTTTATTGAGGTATATCTGGAAGACTATCATGTCGAGCCATACCATCCGGGTTTGAGCAGCTTTGTTAATACTGAGGAATTAAAATGGGAATTTGGTGACTGGTACAGCGTGCAGACAGTGGGTGTCAGTGATGCTCTCGTCCGTCCAGGCACGCCAGTTTATGCCAAGTGGCACGAACAGTTGCTACGTCAAACCGCAGGCAAGGTACCGATTCACGGCGCTATCTGGATGCTCTACTACCCGAATGTCATGCTTGAATGGTATCCCCACGTTCTTATCATTAGTACGCTATTGCCAGCGGGAACAGAGCGTTGTACCAACGTGGTCGAGTTCTATTATCCTGAGGATATCGCCTTGTTCGAACGCGAATTTGTCGAGGCGGAACAAGCTGCTTATTATGAAACTGCAGCCGAAGATGATAAAATCTGCGAACTGATGACTGCTGGACGGCGTGCGCTATATAAGCAGGGTATCAACGAAACTGGCCCCTACCAGTCACCGATGGAAGATGGTATGGTGCACTTCCATGAATTTCTGCGGCGGGAAATCGAGCCATATTTTTTTTAATCTCTGCGGTTTAATTTCAGTTTCTTCGGGCGAAGGTTGGCTTTCGGCTAAGGTATTTTTTGTTGATTTACACTGCAGCGACCGGCATGTGGGCACTATTCGACACCTCTTATGCTGCCCACGTTAGATAATGGTGCCGCTGCAGTGTTTTTACTTAGTCTTAGTATCGATATCACTATGACACTTTCGTAATTTGCGTTGGTGTCACCATCATAACGGTAAAGCTTTGGTAGTAGGTGCTCTGGTTTACAGTACGGTGATATTGCGTGGGCATTCTATCTGATCTGGAACGATGTACCGCCACCGTCAGCATGGATTGGTATATGAAGTTTGATAATGGTGAATGTGGGTTGCTGAGCCTTAGAGTTACACCAGTGCCGGTACGCAAGTAATAAAACAGAATTTGCGCAGAGGCGGGTTGTTGCCTATGATGAGCCGGTCATCTTTTTGGAATGAGATCATGATTACTATTCAGAAAATCGGCAACTTGATCACTGTCGCTGCCCTCGGCGAATTTACCTTGGCTGACTATAAGGAATTTGAAAAGCAAGTGCTTCACAAATTTCATTTTACTGGCAAGGTGGACCTATTGTTCGATTGGCGTGACATGGTGAGTTACACCGTCGATGTGGCATGGGAGGAGATCAAATTTGCCCGTGAACACGGCAGCGAATTCAACCGGGTTGCAGTGGTCGTCGACAATCAATGGCAAGCCTGGAGTATCTGGGTATCCAATCTTTTCATTGACGCGGATGTCAGAGTGTTCAGTGATTACGACGAAGCAAAGACTTGGGTGACAGCTTGAGATGATCAGGATCTAAATTCAAAACCAAAAGCAATAGTGACGCGTTGTGAATGAACCTGCGCAATCTTAGTTTCGTGTGAGGAAGTTTTTGATATAGCGATTTCAATCTAATTTGTTGCAAAAAAACAACATATTCCCCTTTTAATCTGTAAAACTTCTTTATATTGGTACAAAACTCATCCAAAATGGCTACCTACTCTTAAGAGCGTTGTATTGTTTATTTGAAGATAACCATTATCACAGCATGGGTCGTGATAGCTTTGGTTCGGTAAACTATGAACACATCGTAGCGAGGTGGTGTACCGTTTTGGCAGTGGATTCGTAATGATAGGCCATATAACTCGTTAAATTAGCCCATCTATTTGTTATTTAACGATGCTGGTAACGATGAGCTCCACCTAACAATTTTTTTAGACAGTCGGCTTGGTAAGTCATTAATGACGTATCTGAGCAGAATTTATTCTTTTACAAGAAAGATGATAAGAATCACTAAACTAGAGGGGAAGACCTTGAGTTCAACAATAACCAAGTTGAACGCTCCGCTAACGCAAGCGTTTGATTGTCAGTTATCAAGCGAGTCGACAATAGCGGTAGCCCCAACACCAACAATGTGCAGCGTGCAAGCTCAGCGATTAGCGGACTTTGACACTCTGACGGCGGCCTTGGAATACGCAGCAGGCGGGACGACAGGGTATAATTTTTACGATGCCAAGGGGAATCTGCGTTCGGTTCTTTCCTACCAGGCATTAAGGCAAAATGCTCAAGCATCGGCGCAGCGTTTATCTGGCCTTGGTTTGGTTCGTGGTGATCGTGTAGCGCTTATTGCCGACACAACGCCGGAGTTTGTCGAGTTGTTTTTCGCATGCCGATATGCTGGGTTGATTCCTTTCGCAATGCCAGTCCCAGTCAATCTTGGCAGTCATGTGGTGTATGTACAACAGCTTCGTGGAATACTCGAAGGTAGCAATGCAAGTGCTGCTTTAGCTAACGTCGATTACATTAATTTTCTCAGAGAGGCTGCTGAAGGGGTGCAAGGATTGCAATGGGTCGGTACACCTGAGGAACTAGGAAAACTCCCCGCTCTGGATGTAACGCCGCAGTCGAACCAACCTGATGAAATTGCTTATCTTCAATTTACCTCAGGCAGTACCCGCGCTCCGCGCGGGGTCATCATTACTGAACGAGCATTGATGAGCAATCTGCAAGGGATTGTTCGTAGCGGGCTAGAGATACGTCCTGGTGATCGTTGCGCATCCTGGCTGCCTTTCTATCATGATATGGGGTTAGTGGGTATGGTGATGGCGCCGATGGTTGCGCAGGTTTCTGTCGACTATTTAGCTACGCGTGATTTTGCAATCAGGCCACTGCAATGGCTGAAGTTAATCAGCCGCAACCGTTCTACGGTTGCATTCAGTCAACCATTTGGCCTCAAACTCTGCACTCTGCGGGTTCGTGATTCTGACTTGGAAGATCTCGATCTTAGCTGTTGGCGTGCAGCGGGTGTTGGTGCGGAAATGATACGGCCAGATACTTTAAGAAACTTTGCAGAGAAATTTGCACCAGCAGGCTTCGATACGCGTGCCTTTCTGCCTTGCTATGGCTTGGCAGAATCAACCCTTGCTGTTACTTTTTCTAAAACAGGTGAAGGCTTCAAGAGTTTACAGGTCGATGCTGGAATGTTAGTCGACAGAAAAATGGCAGTACGACTGCAAGCGGAAGGCAGGAAATACAATGAATTTGTGAACTGCGGTCGCGCTCTGCCGGGACATACAGTTAAGGTTATCGACGATGCTGGACAGGAATTGCCTGACTTAAGGCTAGGTAGCGTACTGGTAAAGGGTAGTAGCATCATGACGGGTTATTTTAACAACCCGGAAGATACCCTGAGAACACTACAATCCGGTAACTGGCTGGATACTGGTGATCTTGGCTTCCTCTTTGAGGGGGATCTGTATGTTACCGGTCGCCGTATAGACGTCATTATTGTTAACGGTCGTAACATACGCGCTCAGGATATAGAGGAGCTTGCCGAACAGCAACCTGAGGTAAGGACCCGCGAAGCATCTGCCTTTGGTATAACCGACGTCAATGACGCGATGACAATTGTGTTGGTCATAGAATGTCGGCTGACTTCAGTAACAGATCGGCAGTCTCTTACCAGTCGATTGCAGCGACTAGTGTATATGGCATTTGGTGTTAATTGCCTGGTTGAATTGGTTCCGCCACACACCTTGCCGCGCACTTCTTCCGGGAAGCTTTCGCGCTTTGCTGCTCGCCAAGGTTTCATACAACGGACAAATCTGACAGACCATCAGTTATCAGCTGAGTCCAGAGACAACTAGTCAGCATATGCCCGGATTGTCGGTAGCGGTAACGGGTGCAACGGGTTTCATCGGTCGCATGCTGCTGAAATCTTTGGTCAGAGACGGTTGGGACGTTCGCGCATTGACTCGGCGTCCACAAGCTGAGGATGGATCCATTACGTGGATCCAAGGTAACTTGGATGACCCGAGTGCGTTACGAAATCTAGTTCAAGGTGTTTCCGCTGTTGTGCATTGTGCGGGCCAGGTTCGGGGTAGCTCTCTCGATGACTTTATCCATACCAATGTGGATGGTACCGCCAATCTGGTACGCGCCTCGATACAGCAGACTTCACCACCTCGCTTTCTCCTCATATCCTCACTTGCAGCCAGACAACCGGAGCTTTCCTGGTATGCGACCAGCAAGCGTCTAGCTGAACAGATCGTGGCTGATCATTCAGATGTCATGCCGTGCGCAGTTTTCCGCCCGACTGCGGTGTATGGACCTGGTGATAAGGAAATGAGCCCACTTTTTAGATTAACTCGGCATGGCGTATTGCCCATGGTAGGGCGTTCGGCCATGCGTTTTGGTTTAGTGCATGTCAGTGATTTAGTGGCAGCGGTTCTCTGTTGGCTTTCCTCCAGAGTTCCCATATACGGTGTTTACGAGCTTGATGACGGAATGCCGGGGGGATATGACGGTCACTCCGTGGCAGCTATTGCTCAAGATGTCTGGAAGCGACCGGTGCGCTGCCTGTTTTTGCCAGTGTCACTAGTTTCAATGACTGCGAATGTTAATTTATGTCTGGCGCGGTTGCTGCATTATTCGCCGATGTTGACTCCGGGAAAAGTCAGGGAGTTACAGCATCCTGACTGGGTATGCGACATCACTCCCTTGATTCAGGCCTTACCAGATTGGCAGCCCTGCATTCGTCTGCGCGATGCTCTGCCGCAAGCAGCATAACCCGTATAACATTTAAGACTATCCAAATCCATGGCAACTGATTACAACGATATTCTACTCAGGCTTTGTTTTCATCTTAAGCAATTTACCAGCCCTGATGTGACCATCATACCAGAGACAGACCTGATCAATGAGCTGGCGATTGATTCTGTCAAGCTATTGAATCTAGTTATGGAGATTGAGGACGAGTTTGATATCTCTGTACCGCTAAATGCTCTTGCGGATGTTCAGACCGTACATGATCTTGCGAAATTAATTCACCATATAAAATCTGCGAAATAATGAGCCTATTAGACAAACTGGATGTGGTTGCCGCAGCCAGAAAAGCGCTGTTGCCGGAAGGGCTTGAAGTTTTCGGAACGCCGATAGAGGAGGTCTACTCAGCGACAGAGGCAAGAGTTGGCGACCGCCGCATATTATTTCTGGGCACGAACAACTATCTCGGACTTACCTTCGCACCAGAATGTTTGCAAGCGGCGCACGAGGCGCTTGACAAGGAAGGCACCGGCACCACTGGATCGCGCATGGCGAATGGTAGCTACAGTGGGCATCGCGCGCTGGAACGGGAATTTGCAGACTTTTACCATTGCCACTCGGGTATTGTTTTTACCACCGGTTATCAGGCAAACCTCGCCATGATCTCTGGTCTGGCAGGTGCGGGTGACGTGGTTCTGATTGATGGCGACTCGCATGCAAGCATTTATGATGGTTGCCGTCTGAGTGGTGCTGAAATAATCCGGTTTCGGCACAATGATGTGGCAGACATGGAAAAACGTCTCCGGCGACTCGGGGAACGGTCGCGGTCCACCCTGATTGTTGCTGAGGGTATCTACAGCATGCTGGGTGATCAGGCACCACTGGCAGAGATTGTCAGCATAAAAAATGCTTACAACAGTATTCTTCTTCTTGATGAGGCTCATTCTCTGGGAGTCTTGGGTAAAACTGGTCAAGGACTAGTGGAGGAGACGGGACTCATTGATGGAGTCGATTTCATTACAGGTACTTTCAGCAAGAGTCTTGGCAGTATCGGCGGCTACTGCGTGAGCAATCATCCGCAACTCGATCAACTGCGCTATATCAGCCGCCCCTACATCTTCACAGCCTCACCTTCGCCGGCCACCATTGCATCAGCGCGAGCGGCGCTTAAACTGTTGCGCGATGGCACTGAGCTGCGTCGGCAGCTTTGGCAGAATTCACGGCAACTCTATGCGCGGCTTAAAGCGTTGGGTTATCAGCTTGGGCCACAGCCCGGACCTGTCATCGCGAACATACTCGATAGCCCCCAACAGGCACTAATGTTGTGGAAAGGTCTGCTCGATCATGGCATCTATGTCAATTTGATATTGCCGCCCGCTGCGCCTGAAGGGAAAGCACTGGTGCGTTGTAGCGTCAGCGCAGCCCATACCAGCGAACAGATGGATCATGTTGGAGATGTCTTTGCTGAGCTGCGCAAAAGTATTTTTCAGTGAAGTCTCAAGTGTTCCAAGGTGGAATCTCTGTTCCAGGGAATGCGGAACACGCCTCTACATTTCAATCATAAGATAGTTGACTCGGTAATGTTAACCCAGTGAACTGACAATCCGCAAAACCAGGTCATGCGCACTCTAATTACCTACATCATGGTCTTCCCCCGGCGCAGCGTGTTTGTGCTGATTGCACTGTTGGCAGCAGGTATCGCCGAGGGACTCAGTCTGACCGCTTTGCTCCCCTTGCTGTCTGTTGCCGTGGGTGATGCCAGCAGTTCAGACACCGGACGGGTAGTAATACAGACCATGCAAAGGGTTGGCATTGAGCCCACAATAAGCACGATGCTGCTGATTATTGTCAGCGGCATGATTACCAAAAGCTTGATACTGCTGATAGCCAACAGGCAAGTTGGCTATACCGTAGCGCATGTTGCGAGCAAGTTGCGCCAAGAGCTCATCGAAGCGCTACTGGCTAGTCGTTGGCAGTATTATCTGCGGCAACCCGCAGGTTCGCTTGCCAACTCAGTCGCTACGGAAGCATACCGAGCAGCCCAGGGTTTTGAACATGCTACCAACGTTATGGCCCTATCAATACAAGTGATAGTCTATAGCACTATTGCTTTGTTCATTTCATGGGAGATAACCCTTGCCTCCCTTCTCATCGGCGTAGTCATGTTGCTGATACTGCAGAATCTGGTAGGTGCCGCACGTAGGGCGGGTACCAAACAGACACATCTGCTCCGCCATCTGTTGTCTTATCTGTCCGACGTGCTTGCATCGGTGAAATCGCTAAAAGCCATGGCACGGGATAACGTTGCTGATGCCATTCTTCGCGATGGGACCAAGCAACTGGAAAAGGCTACACGTCGCGAAGTTATGAGCAGAGAGGCTTTATTGGCTCTGCAGGAGCCCATACTTGCCACCCTTATCGCGGGCGGTTTGTATTTGGCGTTGGTGATGTGGCAACTTTCCCTACCTGCTGTGATGGTGATGGTTTTTCTGCTGACGCGTATTCAGAGTCTGCTGAATAAAGCACAGCGGCGCTACCAGCATCTTGTGGCGCAGGAAAGTGCTTATTGGGCATTACGTGCAGCGATTGAGGAGGCGCGGACCGCAGCTGAAAGAACTGTGGGCACGCGACAACCTACACTGCAACAGGGAATCAGCCTGCATCACATTAGTTTCGATTACGACAAGAAATCGATATTTCAGGATTTGAATATTGAGATACCCGTGAATTCATTTACTGCGATCACGGGGCCGTCAGGGGTAGGTAAAAGTACTTTGCTTGACCTGCTCTGTGGGTTGGCTGAACCGAAGTCAGGTGAAATTCTTATTGACGGGATTTCGCTGCGTGAAATAAACCTGTATCACTGGCGTCATATGATAGGTTACGTATCTCAGGATACCATCCTGCTGCACGATACCATTCTTAACAACGTCCTTATTGGCGCACCTGCGCTGACCCAAGCGGAGGCCGAACAAGCGCTACGTCAGGCAAGTGCCTGGGATTTTGTCAGCGCCCTTCCGGAAGGTATGCAGACGGTTGTGGGCGAGCGTGGCGGACTTCTTTCGGGTGGGCAGCGTCAACGTATTGCGATCGCCAGAGCGCTTGCTCATCGACCACTCTTTTTACTGCTCGATGAGCCGACCAGCGCTTTAGATCCAGAGAGCGAGAGGATAATTTGTGAAACGCTGCAGAAATTGGCGCAGAACCTTACTGTTATCGCAGTATCGCATCAGCCTGCTGTGATCAATGCCGCTGGCCGAATATTTGTGCTCTCCAAGGGCAAGGCGGAGGAGTTATCGCCGCGCCTATCCGGCGTTAGCAGTGACTTAGAAACCGCATACGCAGCCCAGTTAGGCAGCGTATGAACAGGGCCTCAACTCTTAACCTGCCATAACCTCGCGAAATAGTTTCGCGTATGCCTGGCCTAGTGCCGCCCCAGAGAAGAGCTTTTCGTAGCGGGTGCGTGCAGCCAAACCCATTCGGGTAGCCAGCGCATCATCAGTCAGCAAGGTATTCATGGCTTGAGCCAAGGCTGCTGCCGACTCGGGTTTGATGACAAAACCCGTTTCTTCGTGTGCGTTCACATATGAAGTCCCGGTACCGATTTCGCAGGAAATCAATGGACGGGCAAACATCGCCGCCTCCACCAGCACCATGCCGAATGCTTCTGATCGCAAATGCGAGGGCAGTACCAATGCCCGGCACGATTGTAACAAGGCCACTTTCTCGGCATCGGATATCTGTCCGGCGAATATCAGGTTTCGTGCGCCGGTTTGACTGGCCAGTTTTTTCAGGTTTGCTTCCTCCGGGCCGGAACCGGCAATGACTATTTTGGCATTTACATGACGTGCGGCCTGAACGAGCGTATGCAATCCCTTGTAGTAACGGAGCATGCCAATAAACAAGAAATGGGGCTTGCCCGGTGCAAGCCCGATGCGCTTGAATATCTCCTTATCTACCTGCATAGGATAGGATTGTTCGCTTATTCCGTTCGGAATTACGCGTACTTTCTCACGAATGGATGGATGGGAAAGCACAGGACTGGTGCATGCATAGGCTGGCGAAGTCGCGACAATGACCCGCATGCTCCTTAGGGTACGCCACATCAAGGGTGCATAGAGCTTCCCCAGCGCCTTTTGCCGTATCACATCTGACTGATAGGTCATCACTGCTGGAATCCGAGTTTGCGCAACTGCATGGAGAGCATCTGCGAACGGCCAAGGGAAATGGTAGTGAATAACGTTGGACTTGGAGCAAGCCTTGGAAAATTGCCTGAATGCGGACCACCCGCCCAAATCACAGGACGAGGGAGCCGCCCAAGAGCGTGCTCTCAACACCATTCCCTCCGGTCTGATAATTGTTGCTGGCACCGGATTTGGTGACAGGGTGAATATTCTTGTCTGGATACCTAGACCGGCAGTGGAAATCGCGATCTGCCGGATGGCTTCCTGTACTCCACCCAGTGAATCCGGGAAGTAGGTGCGGTAAACCTGCAGTACCGAGAGGTTCAATCTACTGTCCTCTCTAGTACCTGTCGGTAGGCGTCAATGGTTTTATCGACACATTTGTTCCAGCTGAATTGCGCGCTTCTAGCCAGCGCTTTCTGTGAGAGATGCAATCGGCTGCCAGGATCCGTGACAAGCTTCTGCATGGCTTGTGCCATAGCTTCGGTGTCATGGGGATCGACGAGTAGACCGGCATCACCCACCACCTCAGGAAGAGAAGAAACCCC
>CAMDAX010000007.1 GCA_945888885.1 Nitrosovibrio sp. Nv4
TTCCACTGCGTTGCGTAGTATTCATTTCGGGCGCCGATGTTGTCTTTAGAACCTCCATCTTGCCAGTAATGGCCGCCCTTTTCTACCTCTTTTCGCTCCCAATTCTCCGGTTAATTCAGATCAGGTGGGGAGTTTTGCAAGAGCCTCTAGTATGAAAACATTATTGCGGTTTCGTGACAAATTCGAAATTTAGCCGTGCTGTGCAAAGATATTTATGCCTACTGTCACACAGTTAGTACGGCATATTCTACAGAATCAGGCCTACAGGATCAGGATTGCCCGGTAATCATTGACGTTGGTCCGGGTGGGACCAGTGACGACCAAATCGCCGAGCTGATTAAAAAAAGTATAGGAGTCGTTGTTGGCAAGTGAAGCTGCAGCGTTGATACCCAGTTTTCTGGCGCGGCGCAATGAATCCGGCGCAATCATTGCGCCAGCATTGTTCTCCGAACCATCTATGCCATCGGTATCGCAGGCAAGAGCGTGAACATTCCCAACGCCATCGAGTTCAATGGCAAGTGACAGTAGAAATTCTGTATTGCGTCCACCGCGCCCACTCCCGTTTACCGTAACTGTCGTTTCTCCACCTGAAATCAGTACTACTGGCGGCTTCCACGGGTGCTCGTCGTGACGGATTTCCCTGACCAGCGCAGCGTAAACTTTGGCGACATCGCGTGCTTCGCCGGTAACTGCATCACCGAGTATTGCCGCAGTGATGCCCTGGTTGCGAAAAAATTTTCCTGCTGCTGCCACAGAATCATGTGCGCGGGCGATCACATGATTCTCCACTCTATCGAAGATAGCGTCACCCTGTTTTGGCGTCTCGGCAAGTTTGCCTTGTTTCCCCATCAGCAGCGTGTCCATCACGGTTGCAGGTGCGCTTATCCGATAGCGCTCGAGTATCGTAAGTGCTTCCTGATAGGTAGTGGGGTCGGGCGCACAGGGACCGGAGGCGATATGAGTTGGGTCATCTCCGGTCACATCAGAAATCACCAGCGCCAGTATCGGCGCATGGCATGAAGCCGCGAGTCTGCCGCCTTGAATAGCAGAAAGATGCTTACGTACCGTGTTGATTTCCTGAATTGCAGCGCCGCTGCGGAGTAATTCCCGGGTGACGGCTTTGAGATCATTTAGCGAAATGTTCGCTACCGGCAATGACAACAGACTGGAACCACCGCCGCTCAGCAGGCACAGCAACAAATCATCCGCATTCAGTTTTTTCACTTCTGCAAGAATTTTTTGGGCTGCCTGCTCGCCCTGCCTGTCGGGAAACGGATGCCCCGCTTCGATTACTGTAATTCTATTGGTTAATATGCTGTGGCCATAACGTGTGATAACGATACCGCTCAGCGCTGCAGTTTCTGGCCAATGGTTCTCCACCGCCAGTGCCATGGCAGCTGCAGCCTTGCCCGCACCTACCACCAGAGTACGGCCCCCAGGTGTTCCGGGCGGCTTAGGCAAATACTGAGGAACGATGTGCAACGGGTCAGCTGCAGCGATGGCGGCGTTGAAGCTGTTAAGTAGCAGTTTGCGCGGATTCATTTATCCGGGGAATTGGAACTGGCCGTTCTTGCGCGGTGCAGGTTGAGCACACTCTTCAGATAATGGCCGGTAAAACTCGTTTGCTGCGCTGCCACTTCTTCCGGTGTACCTTCAGCGATGATCTGACCGCCACCGTCGCCGCCCTCGGGGCCGAGATCGACTACCCAGTCAGCAGTCTTGATCACATCGAGGTTGTGTTCGATCACTACTACAGTGTTGCCGTGGTCACGCAGCCGATGCAGCACTTTCAGCAGCAGATCGATATCCTGGAAATGTAGTCCGGTGGTGGGTTCATCAAGAATATAAAGGGTGCGGCCGGTATCGCGCTTGGAAAGCTCCAGCGACAGTTTCACGCGCTGAGCTTCACCGCCGGAAAGTGTGGTCGCAGACTGTCCCAGGGCAATGTAGCCGAGTCCGACATCCAGCAAGGTACTCAGCTTCCTGGCCACTACCGGCACCGGTTTAAAAAAATCATACGCCTGCTCTACGGTCATTTGCAGAACCTGGTTAATGTTCCTGCCCTTATATTCGACTTCCAGGGTCTCGCGGTTATAACGTTTACCATGACATACATCACATGACACATAGATATCCGGCAGGAAATGCATTTCTACTTTGATCATGCCGTCGCCTTGGCAACCTTCGCAGCGTCCACCTCTGACATTGAACGAGAATCTCCCCGGCGCGTAGCCGCGCTCACGTGCCTGCGGTACCCCGGCAAACAGTTCACGGATCGGGGTAAATAGCCCGGTATAAGTAGCTGGGTTGGAACGGGGAGTGCGACCGATTGGACTCTGATCCATGTTGATGACTTTGTCGAAGAAAGCTAGTCCCTCCAGGTTCTCATGGGGTGCGGGCTCTGCGCTGCTGCCGTAGAGGTGTCGCGCCGTGGCATGGTAGAGAGTATCGTTGATGAGGGTGGATTTACCTGAGCCGGACACGCCGGTGACACATACGAACAACCCTACCGGCAGATTAAGGTTGACGTTTTTTAGGTTGTTACCGGATGCACCTTCGATTCTGAGCCAGCGATCGCTTGTGGGTCTGGTGCGCTTTTCCGGCAATGCGATGGCCAGTTTTCCGGAAAGATATTTTCCGGTGAGCGAATCGGCATTTTCCTGGATGGCCTGTGGTGTGCCTTGAGCGATGATCAGTCCACCGTGCTCACCTGCACCAGGACCCATATCTACTACATGATCAGCAGCAAGTATGGCGTCCTGGTCATGCTCCACCACGATCACACTATTGCCGAGATCACGCAGATTCTTAAGGGTTTCCAGCAGGCGTCCATTGTCGCGCTGGTGCAGACCGATTGAAGGTTCGTCCAGCACATACATTACCCCGGTCAGTCCTGAGCCGATCTGGCTGGCAAGGCGAATGCGCTGAGATTCCCCACCGGACAGGGTATCAGCGGAACGATCCAGTGATAGATAGTCCAGCCCGACGTTATTGAGGAATTGAATGCGGCTGGAAATTTCTTTGACAATTCTTTCGGCAATAGCGTGTTTGTGTCCGCTCAGTTGCACCTGGTCAAAAAATATCCTGGCTTGCTTCAGAGGCAATGCGTTAATTTCGTAAATTGCCCGCCCTCCCACCCTTACATGGCGCGCTTCTTTACGCAGGCGGGTGCCTGTACATTCGGGGCAGGTCATGGAATTGAGATATTTTGCCAACTCTTCGCGCACCGCCTGTGAATCGGTTTCCTTATAACGCCGTTCCAAGTTTGGGATAATGCCCTCAAAGGTGTTCTCTTGCTTGTTCTTGCGTCCGCTTTCATTCAGATATGAGAACAGGATTTTTTCCTTGCCGGATCCACTGAGGATAATTGTCTGAATATCTGCAGCAAGCTGCTCAAATGGTACTTCCAGATCAAACTGGTAATGTCTGGCAAGACTCGTCAGCATCTGAAAATAAAATTGATTGCGCCGATCCCAACTCTTGATCGCGCCGGAAGCCAACGACAGATGCGGGAAGGCGACAACACGCTTGGGGTCAAAGAACGTAATTTGCCCAAGTCCATCACACCTGGGACAGGCGCCCATCGGATTATTGAATGAGAATAACCGTGGCTCTAGCTCCGGTAGCGAATAGCTACATATCGGACAACTAAACTTGGCGGAAAAAAGATGCTCGTGACCGGAATCCATTTCCACTGCCAGCGCGCGCCCATCGGCATGACGTAACGCGGTCTCGAATGACTCAGCCAGTCGCTGTTTGGCATCTGGCGAGACTTTGAGCCTGTCCACCACCACTTCCACCGTATGTTTTTTGGTCTTATGCAACTTCGGCAGTGCATCTATTTCATACACCCTGCCGTTGATACGCAGTCGCACAAACCCTTGTGCGCGCAACTCATCAAACAAATCCATCTGTTCGCCTTTGCGCCCGACCACCAGAGGCGAAAGTATCATCAGCCGCGTCTCCGCTGGCAGTTGCAATACATGATCCACCATTTGCGAGACGCTTTGCGCTGTCAGTGTGATGCCGTGCTCAGGGCACTGCGGATCGCCCACGCGCGCGAACAACAAACGCATGTAATCATGTATCTCAGTGACGGTGCCGACGGTGGAACGGGGGTTATGCGAAGTCGCTTTCTGCTCGATAGCGATGGCGGGCGAGAGTCCCTCTATCAAGTCAACGTCAGGTTTTTCCATTAATTGCAGGAATTGCCGCGCATACGCAGAGAGTGATTCCACGTAACGTCGCTGACCTTCCGCGTAGAGCGTATCAAACGCGAGTGAGGACTTACCCGAACCCGATAGTCCGGTAATGACGATCAGCTTGTTGCGTGGCAGGTCAAGATTAATGTTTTTTAGATTGTGGGTGCGTGCACCACGAATTTTGATAAGTTCCATCGACTACCGTCATTGGCTACCTGAATATCGGTCAACCTGCTAATATACTCAAGTTCTCAGCGTTTTCCCAATCTGATTCATGTCCGCACCATTATCCCACGAAAAGATGTCTCCAATTGAGCTGCGCGCCACTGCCGGCCTCGCCGGTATTTATGGGCTACGCATGTTTGGAATGTTCATCATTCTGCCGGTATTCGCGTTCTATGCCGAGGATTTGCCCGGCGGCAACAACTACATGCTGGTCGGTATTGCACTCGGTGCATATGGGTTGACCCAAGCGATATTGCAAATCCCTTTTGGCTGGTTGTCCGACCGTATCGGGCGCAAGCCGGTAATTTATCTTGGTTTGATCCTGTTCGCCATCGGCAGTTTCATTGCCGCATCCGCCGCCGATATTTACTGGGTTATTTTTGGCCGTATCATTCAAGGTGCGGGGGCAATTTCTGCGGCAGTCATGGCACTGGCTGCCGATCTGACCCGCGAGGAACACCGCACCAAGGCGATGGCTGCGATCGGCATGACCATCGGCACCACTTTCGCTCTTTCGTTAATTATCGCCCCGGCGCTAAATAATCTGATTGGCGTGCCGGGGATTTTCGCTATGACCGGAGTACTGGCAATTCTGGCGATGCTGGTGGTATACAAGATCATTCCCGATCCACTGGTCAGCCGTTTCCACTCCGATACCGAGGCCTCCGCTGGGCGTTTCCACAACGCGTTGCGTAACCCTGAATTGCTGCGGCTGGATTTCGGTGTATTTGCGTTGCACGCAGTACTGATGGCGTTGTGGCTGGTGGTGCCGTTGTCTTTGCGTCAAGCCGGGTTGGCGCCAGACCAGCACTGGCAGATATATTTGCCGGTGCTGGTCATTTCCATGGCGCTGATTATTCCAGCAATTATTTATGCAGAAAGAAAAGCCAAACTTAAACCGGTGTTTACCATAGCTGTGGCAGTGCTGCTGGTGAGTCAAGTGCTGCTGGCATTGACGCTCGACTCTGTGTGGGGTACGGCAGCGGCGTTGCTGGCATTCTTTGCCGCATTCAATCTGCTAGAGGCAAGTTTGCCGTCACTTATTTCCAAGATTGCACCGGTCGGCGCGAAGGGAACTGCCATTGGCGTCTATAGTAGCGCTCAGTTTCTCGGTGCTTTTACCGGCGCAACTGCAGGCGGCTATCTTTATGGCAATCATGGCGGGTTTGCATTATTTGCATTCTGCGGCATTCTACTGGCATTATGGCTGACACTTGCTGCTACCATGAAAGCACCTGCTGCTGTACGCACCAAGATGTATCATGTGCAGGAAATGGATACGGACAGAGCTAGTGTTTTATCGCACGAACTGGCGACGCTGCCCGGTGTGCAGGAGGCGCTGGTGCTGGCGAGCGAAGGAGTGGCCTACCTGAAAGTAGATATGCAGGGTTTTGACGAAAAACGGGTTGTTCAATTACTAGGGGGAGAAACATAAATGGCATCAGTTAATAAAGTGATACTCATCGGTAATCTGGGCAAAGACCCCGAAACCCGTTACATGCCCAATGGCGAGGCGGTGACCAACATTACTCTGGCCACTACCGAAACCTGGAAAGACAAGAGTGGCGAGAAGCAGGAAAAAACTGAATGGCATCGCGTCACGTTCTATCGCAAGCTTGCCGAGATCGCCGGGGAATACTTGAAAAAAGGCCGCCCGGTATATGTTGAAGGACGACTGGAAACCCGCAAGTGGACGGACAAGGCGGGGGTGGAGCGCTATACCACCGAGATTATTGCCAGTGACATGAAGATGCTGGGCAGCAAGCCCGGCAGCAGTAGTTTCGAAGTGGTGGATCAGGAAGACAGTGCTCCGGCTAGTGCATCAGCCAAACCGGCCACCGCTAGAAGTGGCAGCGGGTTTGACGACATGGACGACGATATTCCGTTCTAGCGGTTACTTGGTATCGCAACATCAACCCAGGAAGCATCTTGTTTGCCGGGTTGATGTTGCTTGTCCAGCAGCGCAAATGCCTGCTGTGCGAATTCATACTCAGCCCGAACGGACTGAATAAATCGATGTTTCCCTAGAAATTGAATATAGCCGATGCGCGAACAGCTATCGGTGAGCCTGGCGTCATGCTATTGTTGTTATGAACGGCTGCAATGTACTTGGTATCGAGCAGGTTTTCAATATTCACCTGAAAACGCAGACGCTTGTCGATTCTGGCGAATATTGCCGCATCCACCCGGGTGAAACCTTGCGCCCTGACCGTATTGTCAAGCGCGGCAAACATGTCGCTGCGATGGATCACGCCAAATGCCGCGCCCCACGTCGGCGTAAAATCATACCGGTTCCACATCGAGAACGTGTGCCGGGGAAGTTCCGCCAAAGTTGCGCCATTTCTGGCGGTGGCAGTGCTCTGCGTGCTAAGAAGTTCACCATCCTGGAAGGCATACCCCCCCATGACGCGCCATGCCGAGGTGATCTGGCCACTCACGCCCACTTCAATGCCCTGAACACGTTGGCCCTTGGTTAAAAAGGACGAACCGGTAATGTTTGGATCCGTACTAATCACATTAGTACGGTCTATCTGGTACACCGCAGTAGTCAAAGCCAAGTTGGGAAGGACATCCCACTTGATGCCCGCTTCCAGGTTGGTGAATTTTTCCGGAGCAAGCGTCGCGGCAGTGACTGTCAGTCCGGTGAGCTGTTCGGCCGCACGTGGTGCAAACGCCTGACTATAGCTGGTATAAACGGAGACTGGCTCGATTGGTTTGTAAATGAGACCGAAGCGTGGCGAGAGCAGACCGTCGTCGGTTCTTAATTGAGTACTGGTGTTTCTTTTAAAGAAATCCACTTCGAACCGATCATAGCGCACGCCGACAATTGCCTGTAGCTGAGGCAACAGCACGATCTGGTCTTGTATGTAGACCGAGGTAATCTTTGTGACGCTATGATTGTCTGCATCTGAAGCTCTGGTTGCGAAGGTGATGGAATCCGCAGTGATCGGGTTGCTGAGGGGTACAGTCAGCGAGGTCAAGCCATTACTGAAAGTACCGTTCCGACGTATGTTATCTGTTACCTGGCGGCCTATTTCGACACCGACTGCCAGTGTATGTTTAATCGGCCCCGTGTTCAGGACGTACGAAAAATCTGTCTGGTTAAAGAAATTGTCGCGGGTGGACGTATCATTATAAGCAGCAAGATTCAGGTTGCCTGCATTGGTGACAGCGGAATTTGCAAACACATTCTGGTAAAACTTGTCGTACATGGCATAGTTAGTGCGGTTACGAAAAGTAAATCCGGAATCAAATTTGTGCTCAATCAGCGAGTTGAATGATGTGACGCTAACGTCTGCCTTGCTGCGCCGGGGATCGCCAAAGAATGTCGATGGACTTGTATTGACAGGCGCCCCGTTAAAGGACGGGATGCCGCGATCTGCCGTGCGGTGATCCTGGAAGTGTTCCATGCCCAGAACAATGTTGGTACGGTGGCTAGGCTTGAGCGTGACAGTAGGGCTGATGCCAAAACGTTCCAGATTCACGCCGTTACGATAGCTGCCTGAATTTTCGTACATGGAATTGAAACGGACAGCAGCCACGTCATTAATACCCTGACCGACATCAACTGCCAGTCGTTTCTTGTCGTAAGATCCCCCCTCGAACGAAAATTCACGGATCGGATCCCAGCCCGCCTGCTTGGTTACCCGGTTGATCACGCCACCCGAGCCGCCGCGACCAAAAATCATCCCGTTGGCGCCTTTCAACACCTCGACTCGCTCGATGTTGTAGAGATCGCGAAAATATTGAACATCATCGCGCACGCCATCTGTAAAAAAATCCCCGGTCGAGCGATTGCCGCGAAAAACCAGTGCATCGCGATTACCTTCGCCTTGCGATACACCCACGCCCGGTACGTAGCGCGCCACGTCAGCCATGCTCTGCATGGATTGATCCCTAATCAGTTCGCGCGTCACCACCGTTATGGATTGCGGCACGTCACGCAACAGCGTGTTGGTCTTGGTCGCAGTGGTGCTATATGCAGCGGCATAACCACCCATGGTACTTGCCACTACCTTGATTGACGGTAGCATGGTCACGTTGGCGACTGGCTCAGTATCGAAGGTGGGCGCTAGCGATTTCTTCACAGCATAACCATCAGCTTGTGGTGCCGCTTGCAGACCACTTCCAGCCAATAAACGGTTTAACCCATCCTGAATGGAGAAATTGCCGTTTAATCCGTGTGTCACCATTCCTTTTACCTCAGCTGCGTTAAAGGAAATTTTGATGCCTGCCTGTTTGGCAAAACGATTAAGCACATCTTCCAGCGAGTCTGCAGAAATGCTAAACGCCTGTAGGGTATTGCTGGCAACAAGGGTTGTCGCTGCATGGGCGTCATGGGACAAAAGCATTGTGACTACTCCAAAGCAGATTAACGCACCATGCAATGCGATCATGAGTCGATCCTTACAATGGCTTCGTTGGGGTTGGACAGCAACACGTTTTTGTGCTGGTTGGGCAGCCGTGGTAGCTGACGCAGCCAGCACTTCTACTCCTTTGCGAAAGGTGGGCAGATCCGAACGCTTCAGCAAAGCACAGGGCTTACCGGAATATTTGCAGTAGCATTTCGCGGCAAAATAGGCTTCGTGATTTACGCAATCGACCGGACAGAGCAGTGCATCGGCGTAGGCAAGCAGCGCGGGCAAGCAATTCGAGTCATGCTGTTGGTCGCCGCGATAAATTAGCAACCTGCCGCCCGCAGTTTCCACGACACGTCGGTATTCCGGGTATAGCGCGGCAAATCCGCCCACGCACAGCACGCAGCGTCCCGCGAGATCCAACGTGCTATAGGTGTCACTATCTGGGCGGGGGGTTTTCAGCAGCAGCTCGCCAGTGCAGGTTGCATCTACAAACGGAAAAGAAGTGGCGATACCTGAGGTGATTATTTCTTGCTGTTTCACAATTCGTGCTCCCTGGCAAGTCAAATGAAAATTGGCTGGCTACCCGGGAGGGACTGGCTGGCACTTCGAGTTACTTGTTTGATAAGGTGTTTCTTATCGCAAGGGCGGCATTGTCCACCCTGTAAAACGCATTAACTAGTGCTAATGATAATGGTTATCATTAATATCGTCAAGCTAAATTGTGAATATTCTGCATTATTCGTGGTGGTATTTTATTCCGGATGGACGTTACGGCAGTACGCGCCAGCGGGCGGACATTCCTGCGAGCATGTGGTCGTTGACATGGCAGTGCAGCAGCCAATTGCCAGGTGAGCGTGGCACCATGTCAACCGAGGTCATGCTGGCAGGCAGCACCTCAATCACATCGGTGCGGCGACCATGGGCCAGCACCGTCTGTCCATGCCAATGCACAGTGTGATTGTCCTGCTCATTACCCAGCGCGGCGACATGCCAGCGGACGCGCTTACCCAAGCGGGCTTCATAGCCGTTGAGGTTGCCGAAAATGCGACCGTTGATGGTGTGCTTCAGCCCGCTTTCCTTGCCTTCTTCCTCGTTAAAGATCATGAACAGTGCAGTAAATTCGTGATCTACGTCGCGCGGAATGGGGTTCGCTGCGGAACGCCCCATGCCTTTGCGGGTGATGACGATGGTACCGATCAAGCCAAGGTTGGTTTCTTCCTCTCCCATGACATGCGAATGGTAGAGCCAGACGATCGACGAGGGGTCAGCCGGTCCTGGACCGGTGGCCTTATCCGCGACCCAGGTATAGGTATAACGTTCCCCTGGTGCCACGCTTGCACCGGCGCCGCCATCGGCGCCTTCGTTGTCTTTGTCGTAGTGCACCCCATGTGGGTGGATCGACAGCGGCCGGTCGGTCTTGTTTAGAAAATGCACCTTAAGGGTATCGCCCACCACGGCGCGCAACTGCGGTCCCAGTATTCCCATTGACGCAGGCTGCGGCAAAGGGATGGCATAGCTACCGTCGGTATAACCGATATAACGGTATTTGGTGTATATCAGCGTTTTCCCCCACACCCCGAGTCCATCGGCAGGCTCGATCAGATTCTGAGCGGAAGGGGCATAATTCCAAGAGACTTTTTCCGCAGCGATCCAGTATTCTTGCACCGCTGCCTGCACTGAGAATGAGAAACCGGTATTAATTATGAAAAACATCGTAACGGCTATTCTGTTCACATGACCAGAATTCATATTGCTCTCTCGATTAACTGTCGTTATGACTGTGAATCACGCAATAGATGTTCGCTCAATTCGTCCGGATTTGTAGGAACATTTTCGCATGAAAGGGGAAAAGCCAGCTTTTAAACATGTATTATTGCATCTGCACATCTGCTTTATAGGTAGTCATCCTGTCAAAATCATTCCAAACGTAGTCAGGATCAATCATTGGCTTGGTAGGAATCATAAATGTCGCCATATCGACAACTCCATATACGGTACGCCCAAGCGTATGCAGAATGCCGGTCAGCAATCCAACTGTCATGCCATAGCTGGGGCCGTCACTACGACTTGTTATCATCACGGTTCTGGGAATCTCCACAAATCCGCCGACCGCGTTGGCAATGCCATTCTCCAGCTTTCCGCCTACCTTATCGAGGTAATCGGGTTCACCTTCTGCCATAGCCGCATTCGGCAATGAAAAAATAGCACGGAGAGCATCAACAGCGATTGGAATATCTTTTTCATCAGCAACCTCCATAAAATCAAATTAATCTGGATCAGAACCAACAAAACCAAAAGTGATCTGCACACAAACTAGCCATTTCCCGCCATGTTGCTGGTACTGGTATACGGAAGCAGGGGTAAATCACGTATAAAGAGTGCAACAAAATCTTAATCCCAGCAAATACCTCTCTCACCCCCGAAACTGAAATTTGCCTTGAGAAGTATATGGTCTGAGCCATTTGTTTGGCCGAAACCAAGACCGACAGTACTGCGAACCTCACCTGGGGCGATAAAGTGGACCACTGGCATCACGTAATGCTGCTGCTCACGCACCGGGTTCATGTTTTTGACCCCCACCTGGGCCGCCATAAAACTGGATACCAAATCGTAACCGATTGCTTTTTTGATAGCTCACTTCAGTTGCATAGCCGACTTCAAACAACTGATCACTCTTGCTTTCCCCTCTCACGACTTTTTCGAATGAGAAGTTGGCGATGATACTCACACGTCCGATATCTTTTTGCATGGTAGGCTTGAACTCCAGTTCAAGTACGTCCCCATTGATTGATCGTTGCCACTGTTCGAGCTCGATATACCATCCCAAGTCTATCGGCAAAACACCCTTCTCGGCGAAACGCCCGCGCAACCGGGCCTTTGCTCCAGCGAATTGGACATCCTCCCCTGCAGGGCGTGCAAAATTCAAGTAAGTGGCAAAATCTATTTTCTTGGTGAGACCGTATTCCAACTCGATGGCGGTGCGCATCATACTTTGGCTGGCAAAGGTTCCCGAGGTACCGCCATCTCCTTCCGTGCGTCCGTAGGGAACGAAACTATTAAGAAGCTGTGGACTAAAAACCCCTTTCCCCTGCGTGGCGTACCCATAAATCTGAAATTCGTAGGGATCAACAGCTTTTGCCTGAGTAGGTAAAAACATCGCGAATAGCAGAAGTATGGCTATGCAATATTTACTTTCTAGCAAACTCTGCAAACGGCCCAAAAGTGGGGTGCATTGCAGGTGACGGGGCATAGCCGCCACGCCATGCGGGCGGGCAGGCAGGCCGCAGCTCGCCGGCACGCGCTGGGACGAGCGGAAAAAGGGTGGTGACACCCAAGGTGGTTGTTTTTGGCTGTTTCACAGGCCCCGCTCTCTGGCAAGTCAAATAAAAAATTGGCTGGCTTGCCCGGGAGGGGCTGGCTGGCTGAAATGCCGCTGGCGTAGGAGAAACCCAGCGGCAACGGATAAATCTACATCTGGCTCTGCAACCAATTCTGGATGCCAACTTTCTGCATCACATCCAGTTGAGTTTCCAGAAAATCAATATGTTCCTCGGTATCTTCCAAAATGCGCTCGAACAGTTCCCGCGAAATGTAATCGTGGGCAGTTTCACAGGCGGTAATGGCGGGGATCAGGGCTTCACGCGAGATCATTTCCAGCTTGAGATCGCAGGCCACGCATTCCTCGGCTTTTTCGCCGATCAGAAGTTTGTCGAGTTCCTGCAGATTGGGCAACCCTTCCAGGAACAGGATGCGCTCGATAAGCGCATCGGCATGTTTCATTTCCTCGATGGATTCTTCGTGTTCGTGTTTGCCCAGGCTATTAAATCCCCAGTTCTTGTACATGCGGGCATGGAGAAAATACTGGTTGATGGCTGTCAACTCAAGCTGCAATTGACGGTTCAACAACCGAATAATGTTTGCGCTACTTTTCATGTTTGCCTCCTCAGGCTGGATCTCGTATCAACGAGTGGGTTTTGGAATTGTGTTGCCTCAGTGTTTTCTGCATTAGCGCCTGTTCCAGCACTTCCTTGGCGTAGCAGGCGCATATCCCACATTGCTCGCTTACGCCCAGGCAGGCCTTCAAATCACGCATCCGGTCAATCCCGCCTTGGCAGACGGCTTCGCGGATCGCACTATCGGTTACACCTTTGCAAATACAAATATACATGATGAACGCCTCAAGTTCACTATTTTGTCAGAATTAGTTTGCCGTTACGGGTGCGGCGCAGACGGTATTGCGCGCCTTGATGCTGGATAAATACCTCGTCCCCCTGCGAGAACAGGGTATCGCTGTAGAGAGATCTGTTTCGATCCGGCATACCAAATTTACGCGTGTCGGTTGCGGTTCCAGGAACCACATCTGGCTTATCCAGCATTGAATCCACTAGTGAACTCATTTCAAGGCCTCTTTGTGATAATTAATGAGAATGATTCGTAATTATATTCAACCATGGATAAAATGCAAGACTCAAAGCAAAATATTTTCAAGGGATTGGTTCTGGTGGCCGGGAATCGTCCCAGCAAATATAGATAACCGCGTGGTTGAGCTGTTTATCTGGTCTCACAAGTTATTCTGATCCACAATGGCAAGAAGTATTTCCCATGCCCATGTCCAGAACATTATGCTGCAAATCTCCAATAACATAATAATCGCTGATAATGAGATTGAGATCAGCGCGATCCGGGCACAGGGAGCGGGCGGACAAAATGTAAACAAGGTTTCCAGTGCAATCCACCTGCGCTTCGACATCGGCGCTTCATCGCTGCCAGATATCTATAAAGAACGGTTACTCAAGCTGAATGATCAGCGTATCACCACGGAAGGCATCATCATTATCAAGGCGCAGCAACACCGCAGCCAGGCAAAAAACCGAGAGGAAGCATTGAGACGGCTGCGTGAGATAGTTGATAGCGTGGCCCATTTGCCCAGAAAGCGTAAGCCAACCAAACCAACCCGCAGTTCGCAGCAGAAGCGCCTTGACAGCAAAACTCGGTTGGGTCAGATCAAAGTCATGAGAGGAAAAATCGCTGATTGAGTGGACTTTACGGAGCGAATGAGCCAGCCCCCTGTCTTTTGCAGGTGTGTTTCCGACTATTTTCATATCTTGTTTTCCGCGTAACACTCGCATATTCGAGCTGTTAGGCCAAGTAGTTAAGGTATAATCCCCTTTTTCTGAATTCTGCATTATTGGAGGTTATCATGCCAATTTACGAATACCGTTGCGGTTCTTGCGGTTCTGAAAATGAACATCTGCAAAGGCTGAGCGATGCGCCAGTCGCGGTTTGCCCCGCGTGTGGCAGCGATGCGTACACTAAACTTATTTCTGCTGCCGGCTTTCAGCTGAAAGGCAGCGGTTGGTACGCCACTGATTTCAAGAACGCTTCGAAACCGAAGCCGGATACGGCAGTGGCGGCAAACAGCGAGACTAATTCAGCGCCAGCCGCTACACCTGCTACCGCGCCCACTGCTGTCAAAGAAGCAAGCTCAGCTTGCGCCGCCGAATGAATATCAGGCACCGGCATTACTCGATATGAAACGCTATTTCATCACCGGACTACTGATCTGGGTGCCCCTCGGCATTACCGTGTGGGTACTGAAATTCCTAATCGGCACCATGGATCAGTCATTGCTGCTGCTACCCAGCAGTGTGCATCCTGAAACACTGTTGGGTGTACATATTCCCGGCGTGGGCACGTTGCTTACAGTGCTGGTGGTATTCGTCACAGGTTTGTTGACAACCAATATCATTGGTCAGCGGCTGCTGCTGTTCTGGGAGGGGGTTCTGTGGCGTATCCCTGTAGTAAAATCAATTTATTACGGCGTGAAACAAGTGAGCGATACACTGTTTTCCAGCCAAGGTGAGGCTTTTCGCAAGGCATTGCTAGTGCAGTACCCACGCCAGGGATCCTGGACTATTGCCTTCATGACTGGGCAACCTGGGGGCGATGTGGTCAACTACCTCAAGGGCGAATATGTAAGCGTCTATGTGCCAACTACGCCCAACCCCACCTCCGGGTTTTTCCTGATGATGCCAAGAAGTGATGTGATCGAACTCGACATGAGTGTGGATACGGCACTGAAATACATCATTTCCATGGGCGTCGTGTCTCCCGACAGCGGCAAAAATAATCCAGGCCAATAAACAAGCAACAGGCGGTATTTTAGAATGCATCCGCTTTCATGCCGAGCACTTAATCCCGATTCTCTGACTTTCTATTCCCTACTTTCTACTACCAATACGCCATGCGCACCAATTACTGTGGTTTCATTAATACCCAATACCTGAATCAGACTGTCACTCTCTACGGTTGGGTACATCGCCGCCGTGACCATGGCGGGGTGATCTTCATTGATCTGCGTGACCGTGAGGGTCTGGTGCAGATAGTATGTGATCCTGATAATGCAGGCACCTTCCAGAGCGCGGAGAAAATTCGCAATGAGTTCGTACTCAAAATCAGTGGCAAGGTACGGCATCGCCCCGAAGGTACCGTCAATTCGCATCTTGTCAGCGGCGAAGTTGAAGTACTAGTGCAGTCCATCGAGATTCTCAATGCCTCGCTAACACCGCCGTTCCTGATGGACGACGAGCACTTGAGCGAAGCCGTACGACTGGAGCATCGTTATCTTGATCTACGGCGACCGCCGATGCAGGCGAATTTGCGATTGCGCTACAAGGTAGCGATGGCCGTGCGTGTATTTCTCGACCAGCACGGTTTTATTGATGTGGAAACGCCGATGCTGACCAAGTCCACTCCGGAAGGCGCGCGTGATTATCTAGTGCCATCACGCGTCAACGCCAGGCATTTTTTTGCGCTGCCGCAGTCGCCGCAACTGTTCAAGCAATTACTGATGGTAGCGGGGTTCGACCGCTATTACCAGATTACCAAATGCTTTCGTGACGAAGACCTGCGTGCCGACCGCCAGCCAGAGTTTACCCAGATCGATATCGAGACGTCTTTCCTTGGCGAAAACGAAATCATGGCGTTGATGGAAGAGATGATCCGCAGTCTGTTTAGCTGCGCGATAAACATTGATTTGCCAAACCCATTTCCGCGTCTGACACACGCCGACGCCATGCTGCGCTATGGCTCCGACAAGCCTGATTTGCGTGTGCCACTGGTGTTGACTGAACTCACTGACGTGATGCGGACAGTAGAATTTAAAGTATTCCGTGAAGCCGCGCAAAAACCCGGCGGACGTGTAGCGGCATTGTGTGTGCCGGGAGGGGGTGGACTGTCGCGCAAGGAAATAGACGATTACACTAGCTTCGTCGCGATTTACGGTGCAAAAGGGCTAGCCTACATCAAGGTAAATGCCTTGGAAAAGGGTATGGAAGGGCTACAGTCACCGATACTAAAATTCCTGTCGGAAACGGTGATAAAAATTATCTTGGAACGTACCGATGCCAAGGATGGCGATCTCATATTCTTCGGCGCAGATAAGGCCAAAGTAGTGAATGAAGCACTGGGTGCGCTACGCGCCAAAATTGGACATGACCGGGGACTCGCCGAACCTGGCTGGAAACCTTTGTGGGTAGTGGATTTTCCGATGTTCGAATGGAATGAGGAGGAGAACCGCTGGCAGGCGCTGCACCATCCATTCACTGCCCCAGCCAACGGCCATGAGGATCTGCTGGAGACTGAACCTGGCAAGGCACTCTCCAAAGCCTATGACATGGTGCTGAATGGCTCGGAAATCGGCGGCGGTTCCGTGCGTATTCATCGCCAGGAAGTGCAGTCAAAAGTATTCCGCGCACTGAACATTGGCGCCGATGAAGCTCAAGAGAAATTCGGCTTTCTGCTGGAAGCGCTGCAATACGGTGCACCGCCGCATGGCGGCATAGCTTTTGGCCTGGACCGGGTTGTCACCATGATGACAGGTGCAGAATCGATCCGTGATGTGATTGCTTTTCCAAAGACCCAGCGCGCCCAGTGCCTGCTGACTCACGCTCCCAGTACGGTAGATGAAAAGCAGTTGCGGGAACTGCATATCCGGTTGCGGCATATAGAAGCGTAAAGGGTTAACTTCAACTGCAGGCGAGAGATTAAAAACATTTTCCGCAGAGAGTGTAGGGGATACGAGGGGCAGTTTATTTTGTTCTTTCTCCACGATACCTGCGTTCCCTGTAGTTCACTATGTTTGAACTTCTGCGGTGTATATGTTCAAAACACCTATTTCTGTTTTAGTCATCATCCATAGCCCCGATTTGCGGGTTTTATTGTTGGAGCGAGCCGATCATCCCGGTTACTGGCAATCGGTGACCGGCAGCCAGGATCAAGGTGAAACGTTGATGCAGACGGCCATACGCGAAGTGGCTGAGGAAACAGGACTGGACGCAACTCGCTACTCGCTGACCGATTGGCACTTGCAGAATCAATACGAGATTTTCCAAGAGTGGCGCTGGCGTTACGCACCAGGGGTGACGCACAATACCGAGCATGTATTTGGTCTACTGTTGCCGCAGTGCGTTCCGGTCACCGTGGCGGCGCGCGAACACTTGGATTTTATCTGGCTACCTTGGCAAGAGGCAGCGAAGAATGTTTTCTCCTGGAGCAATGCGGATGCGATACGCAAACTGGCTTTCCACCAGCAGCGATAGAAATCCGTCAGCCAAACCCACATCTGGTATTTTTGTCTGATTGTGTTAACGTGTTTTCTTGATCGGTTGATGGAGTAGCCATGCAAGCAGAAACCATTGCATTTGAGCGGTTTGACACGCTGCAGGATGATGCCTGCGATCAACGCATCGTTGCGGCCAAAGCTGCGCTGGGGAAACACGCGGTAATCCTCGCGCACCATTATCAGCGGGCTGATGTTTACAAACACGCTGACCTCACTGGCGACTCGCTGAAGCTGTCGCGCCTTGCTGCCGGAACCGCTGCGGAATATCTGGTATTTTGCGGTGTGCATTTCATGGCAGAGGTGGCCGACATTCTTTCTAAGCCAGAGCAGATCGCCATCCTGCCCGATCTTGCCGCAGGCTGCTCAATGGCTGATATGGCGAACCTTTCCAAGGTGCAGCGGGCCTGGCGTGAGTTGGCAGAAATACTTGATCCAGACGAGAACATCACGCCTGCAACTTATATCAACTCCGCTGCCGACCTGAAAGCTTTCTGCGGCGAGCATGGCGGTATCGTCTGCACTTCCAGCAACGCCACTAAAATTCTGCAATGGTCTTTTTCCCGGCGTGAAAAAGTGCTGTTTTTCCCCGATCAGCATCTGGGGCGCTGGAGTGGTCATAAGCTGGGGATTCCATTGGATGAAATGCCTGTGTGGGATTTTGACGAGCCACTGGGTGGGCTTACCCCGGAGCAGATCAGAAAAGCTAGAATTATCTTATGGAAGGGGCACTGCTCGGTACACCAGATGTTCCAGCCACAGCACATCCTGCGCTTTCGCAACCAGTATCCCGATGGTCTAGTGATTTCACATCCCGAGTGTAGTTTTGAGGTCTGCAAAAACTCCGACTACGTCGGCTCTACCGAGTTCATTATCAATACCATCCATGCAGCAAAAGAGGGAACCCGCTGGCTGGTAGGTACCGAGTTGAATCTGGTCAATCGCATCGCTGAAGAATTCAAGCCTCAGAGGAAAGTTGTACAGTTTATGGCATCAACGGTATGTATGTGCTCTACCATGGCCCGCATTGATCCCCAGCATTTGGCGTGGGTGCTGGAGAATCTGGTGGCAGGAAAAGTGGTGAACCGGATCCAAGTGCCGCAGGCTGAAGCGAAGCTTGCAAAGCTTGCATTGGAACGGATGCTGGAGATTTCATAGGGATTATCCTGCATCACAAACCTTTAACCTGCCGTTAATTACATGCCTAATAAGTTGCATATCGCCACTTACAACATTCACAAGGGCTTTTCGTATTTCAATCAACGCATGGTGGTGCACCAGTTGCGTGATAGCTTGCGAACTCTCGGTGCAGATATAATTTTTTTGCAGGAAGTCGTCGGTCATCACAAGGGCCATGCCGCCCGCTTCGAGAATTGGCCAGGCAGTCCACAGCATGAGTTTCTAGCTGATTCGGTTTGGACTGATTCTGCCTACGGGAAAAACGCGATATACGACGAAGGGCATCATGGCAACGCCATTCTGAGTCGTTATCCCATCGTGCGTTGGGATAACGAGGACATTTCCGCACACCATTTCGAGAGCCGCGGCATGCTGCATTGTGAAATCAGCGTTCCCGGTTGGCAGGAGAATCTGCATTGCGTTTGTATTCACATGGGGTTATTCAAGCGTGGACAGCGGCGGCAATTGCAAGCATTGGAGCGCCGCATTGAGCAGTTGGTCCCGTCCCAGGCACCGCTGGTCATTGCTGGAGATTTCAACGACTGGCGTGAAATAGCCAGCCAGGTTCTGGTAGAGCGACTTAATCTGACCGAGGTTTTTGAATTGACCGAAGGTCGGGCTGCGCGCAGCTATCCTTCTGCGTTGCCGATGTTCCGCCTTGACCGCATTTATGTACGCGGCTTTCACGTGGAGAATGCGCAAGTCCATCAAGGCCGCCCCTGGTCTAAAATTTCTGACCATGCAGTGCTGTCGGCCAGGATGATTCGCAGATGAATCCGTCTGGTTTCGTCGGCGGTAACTGCATTACCCTTCTGCATAATGGCGCGGAATATTTTCCGGCGCTGGAAGCCGCTATCGATGGGGCGCAGCAGGAGGTACACCTTGAAACCTATATTTTCGAGCATGACGTCACCGGAATACGCATTGCCGAGGCATTGCAACGTGCGGCGCGGCGCGGCGTAGCAACATATCTTCTGCTAGATGGATTCGGTTCCCAAGATCTGCCGCAAAAAGTAATTCAGGAAATGCTCGATGCCGGTGTGCAGATACTCATATTCCGGCAGAAAATTTCACCCCTGAGCATGCGGCGCAACCGCTTGCGCCGCATGCATCGCAAGTTGGCCGTCGTGGACGCAAGCATTGCTTTTATCGGTGGGATCAACATCATCGACGATCTGCACAATCCAGAGCCGCTGCCGCCGCGTTTCGATTACGCAGTTTCGATCGAGGGTCCGCTACTGAGTGAGATTCATCCGGCAGCCAGGCATTTATGGATGCTGGTGGCATGGGCACACTTTAACCAGCGCCGCATAGACCTTCCAGTATTGCATCCAGCTGGCAAGTCCTGCGGCAGACAACTGGCGGCGTTCGTAATACGCGACAATTTTCATCACCGGCATGATATCGAACAGGCTTATCTGCATGCTATCGCCAACGCGGCTAATGAAATTATCATCGCCAGCGCTTACTTTCTGCCAGGCGGCAATTTCCGCCGCGCGCTCAACGCCGCCGCTCGGCGCGGTGTCCGTGTAGTATTGCTGCTGCAAGGCAGAGTGGATCACCGCTTGCTGTATTACGCCTCGCATGCACTATACGGGAGCCTGCTCGATGCCGGCATCGAAATTCACGAATATCACAAGAGTTATTTGCATGCCAAGGTGGCGGTGATAGATCGGCACTGGGCTACCGTGGGATCTTCCAATATCGACCCCTTTAGCCTGTTGCTGGCGCGGGAGGCCAATGTGGTAGTAGACGATGAATCGTTCGCAGCTGAACTGCGCTCAAGCCTGGAGCAGGCGATAATCGAGGGATCGATACGGGTATTGCAGGAAAACTGGAAAAGACAATCCTGGCTCATCCGCACAAGGAGTTGGGCGAGCTACTACGTAGTACGCTATTTGCAGGGTCTGGTGGGTTATGGCTGGGAAAACGATCGGCCTGAGTATGGCAAATAACGCAGTATGCGAATACCCATTACCTCCCAAGCAGGTTTCATGATGACACCGGAAATGCACAGCCAGATAGTTGCTGCCGCTATCCGACTACGGGCGGGTGGGGTAGTGGCTTTCCCAACAGAAACCGTCTATGGCTTGGGGGCGGATATCTCTAATCCATCTGCAGTGCGGCGTATATTCGAAATAAAAGGGCGACCTATCGATCATCCGCTGATTGTTCATTTCGCTGATGTAGCATGGCTGCGATACTGGGCAGAGGAGGTACCGGAAGCGGCTTGGCGATTGGCCGAGCGCTTCTGGCCAGGACCGCTGACATTAATATTGCCACGCAGTCGCCATGTGCCACCGAATGTCACTGGCGGGCAAGACATGGTGGGACTGCGGATACCAGATCATCCTATCGCGCTTGCCTTGTTGAACGAACTAGGATCTAAAAAGGCGCTAGCTGCACCCTCAGCTAATCGCTTCGGGCGTATTAGTCCGACGACAGCAGCACATGTACACGAGGAACTGGGTCATGCCGTAGACATGATTCTGGATGGCGGTGCGTGCGAGGTTGGCTTGGAGAGCACGATCGTCGGTTTCAGTGGTCAAACTGCTACGATACTACGGCCCGGCGGGGTTTCTCTGGCCGCGCTGGCAGAAGTGTTGAATGGGAAAATTGTCTTGCCGCAAGTAAAGGATTCCACAGTGCGTGTGCCGGGCGCCCTTGTTTCCCACTACGCTCCACTAACGCCGCTCGAAGTGTGGCCGACTAAAGTTTTGTGGCAGCGTGCACATAAACTGGAAGCACGGGGACGGAGAGTGATGGTAATAGGATGGTCGGAGTCGGAGTCGGAGTCGGAGTCGGAGTCGGAGTCGGAGTCGGTCAGTCCAGAAAACAAAAATATTGCCTATTTCCTCATGCCGTGCGAAGCGGCAGCCTATGGCAGTCGGCTGTATGCAGCCTTGCGCCGCTTCGATCATGGGCGGTTCGATTATCTGCTAGTGGAAGCGCCGCCTGATGACCCGGCCTGGCTGGCGGTTACAGACCGATTGCAGCGTGCAAGCCGCACGCCATTTGATAGGTTCCAAGATGATGATTGCGGCAAGAGAAATACCTCAGACGAAAACAAGACATGAAGAATGAAATCTGCGCAGTATTATTCGACGTCGATGGCACATTGGCCGATACCGAGCGTGACGGTCATCGCCTTGCCTTCAATGCTGCATTTGCAGAGTTTGGACTCGCTTGGGACTGGGACGCAGAACTCTATGGTGAATTATTGACAATTACTGGCGGCAAGGAACGCATTCGTCATCATATGGAAAAATATGTCCCGAATGAATTGCGCAGGAGCGGGCTGGATGACTGGATCGCAGATTTGCACAAGACCAAAACCAGATATTTTGTAGCCTTGCTTGAGCGCGGTGAAATTCCTTTGCGTCCCGGTGTCGCCCGCTTAATCCATCAGTTGCGTGAAGCAAAAATAAAAATCGCCATTGCTACCACCACCTCGCCGGAGAACGTAACCGCGCTGTTAAAATCTACTTTAGGAGAGAAGTCTCCAGACTGGTTTAGTGTAATTGGTGCAGGTGATATTGTTCCAGGGAAAAAGCCTGCGTCAGATATTTATCTTTGGGTACTGGATCAACTTGGGTTGTCGGCGCAGCATTGCATCGCGGTGGAAAATTCGGAGAACGGGCTGATAGCTGCCCTGGCGGCGGGTCTTAACACGGTGGTCACGGTCAATGACTACACGCGTCAGCAGAACTTCAGCGGGGCTGCACTGGTGTTGTCGAACTTGGGTGAACCGACGCAACCATTTACCGTGCTGGCGGGAAATGCGCAGGGCAGGAAATGGGTGGATGCGGAGATGCTGGCTGGGCTGAATGGCTAATATAGTTATCGTTTCTATTTATATTTGTGATGGAATTGTCATCTGGAACGGGTAGAATTGAACGGGTAGAATTGGCGGTTGTCTGTCCTTGGCAGAGAAATGCTGAATCAATGCACCGCGCGTTATTTCTACCTGGAACATATCCCCGTGAGGGGCACCAGGCTCTGTGACTAAAACCAGTGAGGCGTCAAATGAAAAAACCATTAGTCGGTATTATTATGGGCAGCAACAGCGATTGGAGTGTGATGCAGCATGCTGCAAGCCAGTTACGTGATTTCGCCGTACCCTACGAAGCGCAGGTAATTTCCGCTCACCGTACTCCTGATATTGCATTTGAATACGCGCAAACTGCCATTGCCCGCGGCTTGCGCTGCATTATCGCCGGTGCCGGCGGTGCTGCCCATCTCGCTGGGGTATTGGCAGCTAAAACAACCCTGCCGATTCTGGGTGTACCGGTTCCCTCCAAACATCTGCAAGGACTGGATTCACTACTTTCAATCGTGCAGATGCCCAAGGGCATTCCAGTCGCCACTTTTGCCATTGGCGAAGCTGGAGCCGCTAATGCTGGTTTGTTTGCAGTGGCTCTGCTGGCGCTCTCCGATCCAGCGATAGCCGAGCAACTCGAGGCCTTCCGAAAAATGCAGGCAGAAAGGGTCAGGGCGATGACCCTTCCCGAACTTGAGTAGGCCTAACGTGAATTTGAATTCATCTGAAACACCATTATTTGAATCTAGTCTTGTCAGCCTCGAATTTCTACATCGCGGCAAGGTGCGCGACATCTATGCGGTGGATGAAGACAAGTTACTGATCATCCAAACTGATCGGCTGTCAGCCTTCGATGTGATCCTGCCGACCCCGGTACCAGACAAAGGCCGAGTGCTCACTGCCATGTCCAACTTCTGGTTCGAGAAACTTGGTCACATTATTCCCAATCATCTCACCGGTATTGCGCCTGAATCAGTAGTAGCGGTGACGGAACGCTCCCAAGTGGCTGGCCGCGCGTTTGTGGTGAAGCGACTGCAGCCGCTGCCGATAGAAGCCATTGTGCGCGGCTACGTAGTCGGTTCCGGCTGGAAGGATTATCAAAAGACCGGCGCAATCTGCGGCATCACACTTCCTGCCGGATTACAGGAAGCTGCCAAGCTGCCGGGTGGCGCGATTTTTACGCCCTCGACCAAAGCGGCAGCGGATGCACATGATGAAAATATTTCATTTTCTGAAGCGGAGAAACTGTTGGGCCAAGAGCTGGCCGCACAAGTACGCGACAAGGTCCTCGCCCTCTACACCGAGGCGGCAGATTTTGCTGCGACCAAGGGCATTATCATTGCGGATACCAAATTTGAGTTCGGTCGAGATGATGCAGGCAAACTTTATCTGATCGACGAGGCGCTCACCCCGGACTCATCCCGCTTCTGGCCGGCCAACCAGTACGTGCCAGGGAAAAATCCACCCAGCTATGACAAGCAGTTCGTGCGTGATTGGCTGGAAATGCAGGACTGGAACAAAAAAGCGCCTGCCCCCGCGCTGCCTGCTGAGGTACTCGCGCGGACCACAGAAAAATATCAAGAAGCCCTGCGTCGGCTGATAGGATAATGCCAGCATCTTCTCGGGCGTGAAGGTGGTACAAAGCTGCACAAGACGCTGGCTATTCACGCCTGAAGGTATTCCGACAAGAATAGTATCCCGTTTTAATCCTGGAAAAGCCCGATCAGCATCTTGGTTCCCAGCAGATAAAGCAGCACCACAAAAACTTTCCTGAGCGTATTGGTCTGCACGGCATGGGTGGTTTTTGCACCCAGCGATGCGGTCAGCATACTGGCTAGCACGGTCCACCCCAGTGCCGGTAAATAGACATACCCCAGACTATAGTCCGGCAACAGTTGCGCTTGCACCATGCCGTTGGCGATATAGCCGATGGCTCCTGCTACGGCAATGGGAAAGCCCACTGCGGCGGCAGTTCCGATGGCCTGTTGTAGTCTGACATTACAGACGGAAAGGAACGGCACAGTCAGCAACCCACCACCAATCGCAACCAAGCTCGAAACCGCACCGATCACATTGCCTGCTGCGAACATCCCTGCCCTGCCCGGAAGCTGACGGCTGGACTTGGGGGCGATTCTGAACAGCATCTGGGTGGCAGCGCAAAAAATGAATACGACAAAAACCACACTCAGAAACTGGCTGGATAGCGCACCTGCCAGCGTTGCTCCACCCAAGGTGCCGACAACTATTCCTGGTGTCATATATTGCACCACTTGCCAGTTCACCGCGCCGTGGGCGTGATGGATACGCAGACTGGAGAGAGAAGTAAAAATGATTGCTGCCATGGTGGTGCCGAGGGCAAGATGCAGAATGCGGTCGGGGGGGAATTGCTGGGCGCTGAAAATGAAAGTGAGCACTGGCACCATGATCAACCCGCCGCCGATACCCAGCAGTCCAGCAAAGAAGCCGACCATTGCACCCAGCAATAGATAAGCTGGCCACCATTCCATGTTACACTTTTCCCCGTTTGATATTCCGTTTCAGCACTTCCGGCGGCTGGTGCCGATTAGTTTCAGGCTGGCTATTATAAAATTCCCATGATGAATTTCCACTCCGCCGGATCTACCGGTGTGATGGATAAACGATTGCCTGTCTGCAGAATGCGCATATTGGCCAAGTCCGAGTAACTCCGTAGCTCCTTGATGCCCACTAGGCGGGTTTTTTTGACAAACTTCACATTCACGTTGAACCAGCGTGGATTCTGCGAGGTAGCTTTCGGGTCAAAATATTTGCTGGCAGAATCGAACTGGGTGGCATCGGGGTAAGCGAGCTTGCAGACCTCGGCAATGCCGACGATACCTGGCTCGGCGCAGCTCGAATGGTAGAAAAAAACCTGGTCGCCGACGCGCATCTGGTCGCGCATGAAATTGCGCGCCTGATAGTTACGTACGCCATACCACGCAATGGTTTGTCCAGGCATCGTCGCAAGGTCGTCGATGCTCACGTCGGAGGGTTCGGATTTCATCAGCCAGTAGCGCATGGTTCTGGAGATAATGTTGGGTTGCAATAAACAAAAAAAACGGCATGGCCGCTTTTTTTGCGTTCTGGAAATAAAGTTCCCCGCAAATGCCGTCAGGCCTTTATCTTGAACCTTAGGGTCCAAGGTGGTCGCTTGCCGGATGCATCAGGCGCTTCCACATGGGACGCGCACAACAGCATCACTATGGTTCGCAACCAATACTCAAAAATGGTTCAAAGAATATGGGTCTAAACGAACACCGCAGGGAACAACCGCGATCCACTCCGTATTCAAGCAGAGAATCTGGCTGAATACAAACTGAAAATCTGGTGAGGCTGGCCTAAGAACCGTATAACTCTGGCTAAAACAACTTGTCCTGTTCCGGCATCGCCGCATCAAGTGCTGCCTGCATGCGATCGATTCTACGCTTAAATTCACCCATGTCAAAACCTCCCCTGATTCTCGTGGTGAGTAGTTCATGGGTGATATTGAGTGCCGCTATGATGGCAATACGTTCGGAACCAATAACCTTGCCACCATCTCTAATTTCACGCATTTTTCTGTCAAGGTAAGACACCGACTGGAGTAACTCCTCTCGTTCCTCGTCAGGACAGGCGACGCGGAATTCGTGTCCCATAATGGTAGCGTTCATGGACTTGCTAGCGTTCATTATTCATCCTCAGGAAGTCGAGTCAGGAGGGTTTCCAGACGAATGGTTGCAGTGCTTATTTTTTCCGATAGGTGTTTATTTTCGCTAGTGGCACTAGCTAGTTGTTGGCGCAACTGGATATTTTCCGATCGCAAGCGACGACACAATTGCACAAATTGGTTTATTTTCTCTTCCAAGGATTTCAGTTCTGTTTCCATCGGCGCACTATAGTTTGAAAAACCTTATTGAGTCAACTGGTAACAGGGTTTATCAAATGTTATTTCCAGTAGTTCCTCTCGCCATGACAAGACTGACAGTCAATGTTTCAAACCAAATTTGCCGATTCTGGTAGAATCCGCACCACGTTTAAGGTGCCCAGTTAAGTGAAGTTCATTAACCGGGTTAAACGGGAACCAGGTGAAATACCTGGGCTGCCCCCGCAACGGTAAGCAAGCGTGGACATATCCACCATGCCACTGTGAATTCTCCAATTCATGGGAAGGCGATATGTCAAATCTTGTGAGCCCGGATACCGGCCTTTAACGCATATGGAAATATCGCGTGGGGTGATATCCGGATCGACGTCTTTTCTTCGTTCATATAATTTCCCCTGCGGTATTTTATTTATCAAAACAGCAGACGGCGGGTCTGCTCAGCCTAAAGAAACCCCATGGCGCTATCCATAGGTTTTCTTTTGGCGAATTGCTGCGAGGAATGACACATGAAATTAGGACGGCTGTTAGCTTTAGGGTTGATAACATCTCAGGTTACTTTGGCGATGGCGAGCGGCAACTCGCCAACGAAGCTTCCGGAGCTCACCATTTATGGCGGGAACCGCATTCCCACGTCCAAAGAACTGACCAATCTTCGCATTAACACGGTCAAGCTGAAGGTCGAGGACAATGACTGGAAAACCGTGCTGCAGGAGCAGGTGCAGATAAATGAGACCGGGCCAGGCGGCCCGATCTCTCTGTTTATGCGGGGTTCCAATTCAAACCAGACGCTGTTTCTGATAGACGGCATGAGAATGTCATCAGCCACTACCGGAGCGCCAAACTTTGCTGCAATTGCCCCAGGTCTGCTGTCTTCAATCGATGTCATTCAGGGTGGAACGTCAGCAGCTTTTGGCTCTAATGCAGTGGGAGGAGTGATCCGGGGCAACATTGACATCCCAACAGGGTTAATGGTGTCAGCCGGGGGTGGCTCGAGATTCTCGGAGAGATCAGCTGCGAGCTTAGGAACACGTGGGGATTCGTATTATGCTGGGGTTCGGGTGGTGCAGGACATCATTCATCAAGGATCTACGATGAATAGAAATGATACTTTTGGTTCTTTTAACCCGGACAACGATCCGCGCAAGCGCTTGGGTATCGTGGCCAAGACAGGCGGCTGGATAACTCCCAATTTTCAGGTGGAAGCTACCGCACTGACTTCTGCGGCCAAAACCTCATTCGATGCTTCTCCTACGAGTAACGATGTGAACCTGCAGTCCATTTCGATGGCAAATCTCAGAGGGATCTATTCGCTACCGCAGAATTTCAGCATCATGGCCACATACGGAGGATCTCTCGATAGATCGACGGTGCGCGGAGCCTATCCAGCAATATTTAATACTCAATCCCTCCAGGCAACTGTGCAACTGGAGAAAAAACTGGGTTTCGGACGGGTATTTGCCGGGATGGATCACGAGATTCAGAAGGTGACCAGCACCACGCAATTCACTACTGCCAACCGAACCAACGTAGCAGGGTTCATCGGATCACAATTGAATACCGGGCGGCATGTGGCAGAGGGCATGTTCCGCCACGATGACAACAGCCAGTTCGGGGGCTACAACACTTACTCATTCTCACTTGCGCGCAAGCTGGGTGATGCTTGGCGGATAGGTGCAGTCACCTCATCGTCGTTCAAGGCGCCGACCTTTAACGATCTTTACTGGCCGATGGCCTGGGGATTCGGTGGCAACTCCAATCTCAGACCCGAACGCGGCCGGATGCACGAGGCGTTTATATCGTATGACCAGGGGGGTGCCAGCTATCGGCTGGGTTATTTCATCAATAACGTCCAGGATGCCATCGTAATTAACGGGGTATTTTCGCAAATGGAGAATATTTCTCATGCCCGGATCGACGGGGTAGAGTTTAGCGGAATTCAGCCAATTGGTAAGAATTGGACGGTACGAGCTAACGTAACCGGCCAGAATCCGCAGAATGAACAGACCCATACTACTCTGGCGCGCAGATCGAAAGTGTTTGGGACGACGGTACTGCGTTATGCCTCCGGGAATTTCTCCGCTGAAGCGATAGCAAGGGGAGAGGGGCTGCGCTACGACGATATAGAGAATACCCACAAGCTGCCGGCAATGGTGATTGCGGGTTTCAGCGCGACGTACAAGATTAATCGGGGGCCTACTGTGCGAGTTCAGATCGATAACCTGCTCGACAAGAAGTATCAGTCGGCGGTTGGTTTTAACGGCATCCCGCGAACCGTCTGGGCAAGCGTCACGCAGACCTTTTGAGCGCTGCTGCCGGCAATTGCGGCAGCAGCGCTTTTTCATTTCTTCTCTGATTCTGCTATTGTGCGTCCATGCAAAATGCACTAACCATGACTGGTCGCCAGTTATACGCACGTTTGACAGACTACGTTGCGCCTTACCGGGGTACGTTTGCACTAGGGCTGCTTGGTATGATGGTGCTGGCGGCAACCGAACCTGCGCTACCGGTACTGCTGAAGTTGATGCTGGACGGAACGCTCGTCAACCAGAAGCATGAATTGGTGCAGTTGGTGCCGCTGGCAGTTATTGTATTTTTTGCAGTGCGCGGAGTGACGAGCTACCTCAGTATTTATGTACTTAACTGGGTGAGCGGCAAACTGGTGATGGATTTACGCGTAACCATGTTCGACAAGTTGTTGACGTTGCCTGCCAGTTATTACGCCGATCACGCCAGTGACAATCTTGTTGCCACAGTCACCTTTGACGCGAGTCGTACCGTTCATACCGCCACTGGTGCGATATCCGTGCTAGCGCGGGATACGCTGACCATCATTGCGCTGCTGGCGTGGATGCTTTATCTGGATTGGAGATCCGCGTTGCTGGCGTTGTTGCTGATCCCGATGATCATACTGATTATGCGGCTGGGCAATGGGCAGCAACAGAAAAGTGGTCGGGAAACGGAGAAAACGCTGGACGGCATGACTCAGGTGTTACAGGAGTCGATCAGGAACCACAAAGTGGTCAAACTTTACGGAGGCCAGCAGTACCAAAGTCAGCGCTTCCGGAATGAAGTTGACCGGTCGCATCGTTCCACCATGAAACAGGCCAATGCCAAGGCTTTCATTGCATCGCTGATGCAAATGGCCGTCGGCGTGGTACTGGCGATTGCTATCTACCCTGCCACCCAGCAGGCTACCACTGATGGAGCTACGGCAGGCAGTTTTGTTTCACTCAGCATGGCCATGCTGCTACTGATCATGCCAGTGAAACGCATCACTGCTATTTACATGTCTCGGCACCAAGGGCTGACCGCCGCTGGAAGTGTATTCTCTCTGCTGGATCAGGAGATTGAGCAGGATGCGGGAACGGTTGCTATCGGTCGTACACAGGGGGAATTGCACTTTGAACAAGTCGGTTTTCACTGTCATCCGCAAGCAGGTGCTGCACTGGAAGACTTTACGCTGACGCTACTGCCAGGTGAGACGGTGGCGCTGGTGGATCCAGTCGATAGCGGCAAGCTTATACTGGCCGATCTATTGCCGCGTTTTCTCCAGCCCGATACCGGAAGAATCCTGCTCGATGACCAGGATCTGTCGACCCTTACATTAACCAGCCTGCGTGCCAACATCGCACTGGTATCATGGGAGATAAGACTGTTCAACGATACAGTGGCGGCCAACATTGCTTATGGCGCAATGGGGCGTGCCACCGAAGCGGATATCATCGCTGCAATGCATGCTGCGCATGCGGCAGAATTCGTTCGAGAATTACCGCAGGGACTGCAAACTGTGGTGGGTGAAAAGGGTGTACAGCTTTCCAATGGACAGCGTTTACGTATCACCATTGCCCGGGCATTGCTGAAAAACCCACCCATTCTGATCCTGGACGAAACATCATCGGCACCGGACTTGAAGCCCGGGCAGCAGGAGCAGGCGGCGCTGGTAACTCTGATACAAGGCCGCACTACCATCATCATCGCACAGCATTCATCCGCTGTGACAGAAAAAGCGGATCGCATCATCCTGCTGCAACATGGTCGCATTACTGCAATCGGCAGTCACTTGAAGTTGCTGGCAAAAGAAGAAACTTACGCAGGGCTTTTCCGGACGTAATCATCATCCCCATTGCTACTGGTTTCCCCATGTAAATATTCCGGCACCCATTTTGTCAGCCACTGCCTAACCTCTGTATCGCTTAACACCGGGTGTTCGTCAATCCACGCTATCAATTCCAGCAGCCATTGCATATCAACTGCACGCGCGCAGGCGATACGCAGCTTAGTGTGGTGGGTGGGCAGGGTATTTTCATCATCGGCCAGTAACTCCTCATAGAGTTTCTCTCCCGGGCGCAACCCGCTGTAGACAATCTTGATATCTTCCTCGCTCAAACCAGACAGGCGGATCAGGTCTCTTGCCAGATCGGCAATTTTTACCGGTTCGCCCATATCCAGTACAAAAATTTCTCTGCCACCCCGCCCTCCTCCCATCAACCCTGCCTGCAGTACCAGTTGTGCCGCCTCAGGGATGGACATGAAATAGCGCGTAATTTCTGGGTGAGTAACGGTGATCGGCCCACCCCTGGCAATCTGTTCGCGGAATTTTGGAATCACGCTGCCCGTGCTACCCAGCACGTTGCCAAAACGTACTATCACGAAACACGTACCTGGCATCCCAACATCTTGAGCATTTTTTCCAGCTGCTAAAACGGATTGTTGCAGCGCTTGACATACCATCTCCGCCAAACATTTACTGGCACCCATAACGCTGGTGGGATTGACCGCTTTATCGGTTGAAATCAGCACAAACTTTCTTACGCCGTATTTGATTGCCGTTTGCGCCAGAATGTAAGTTCCCATGACATTGTTCTGAACCGTCTCCCAGGCATTCTCCTGCTCCATCAACGGCACATGCTTGTAAGCAGCAGCATGGAACACCACCGTTGGCCGAAACTGTGCGAACACCTGCGCCAGTCGGGCGGAGTGTCTAACATCGCCGATCATAAACGCCATCGGCATATCTGAAAAAATGGAACGAAATTCCTGCTCGATGTTGTAGAGTGCAAGCTCGTTCAACTCAAAAAACACCAAGCGGTGAGGGTTGAATTTCGCGATTTGCCGGCATAACTCCGATCCGATCGAACCGCCTGCTCCGGTAATCAGCACAGTTTTTTCTGCCAGCAAACCATGCAACCCTTCATCATCCAACGTCACAGGGTCACGCCCCAGCAAATCATCCAGCTCAACATTGCGGATTTGCGATATGGTGACTTTTCCGCTAATCAGGTCGTCATAGGAAGGTACGGTCAACGCTTTCACTCCCGCAGCGGAGCATATTTCCAGTGCCCGGCGGCGATCGCTGTGAGCAGCGGATGGCATGGCAATAATGGCATGAGCGACGTCCCGCTTTTCCGCCACAGCAGGTAACTCATCGATTCGTCCCAGCACTTCCAGGCCGTGCAGAATCAGTCCGCGCTTTCGTTGATCGTCATCCAGCAACCCCACTATCCGCCATTCGATGCTGCGGGAAAGTTCTTTCACCAGACCGACCGCAGCATCGCCCGCACCTAGTACCAGCACAGGATTGCCTTGCAGGCTTTTTAGCCCGTAGAGTCGGCCTTCCTTCCATAGCCGGTAGATAAGCCGGCTACCGCTCATCATGAACAAGAGAAGAATCGGATCCAGTATCAACACTGAGCGCGGCACCCCAGCGAGTATTTGCAGCAAAAACAACCCCAACGACACCGCTGCTGCACCTGTCAGAACCGCCAGCAGGATACGCCACAAATCAGGCAGACTCGCGTAACGCCAGATGCCGCGATACAGACCAAACCACAGAAACGCTGCTGCCTGAATCGGGATCACCCATAGCAGGGTTTTCTTTAGCGACTCCAGGTGTAAGGGGGGAATATCGAAATTGAAACGGAATAAATGCGCTAGCCACCACGCTACGACGATCACGATGAGGTCGTGAGTAAATGCAATGAATCTGCGTAAGTTTGGGTTGTGCTGCAGCATCCTGTCAGTCGCCGTAGCGACGTTTCCAATAATAGTCAGAAATAACCATCATCATCAGATAAGCTCCACCCCATGCTATACCGATTCCTAACTGAATAGCGGCGTCTTGCCCCACTGCCCAAACCGCGCTGGCACCTGCAGCCAGCATCAGCATATAGCCGAGCAGCGCTGTATTGCGATGTCCGAACCCGCTTTGCACCAGACGTTGGTAATAATGCTCACGATGTGCCTGCCAGATTTTTTCACCATGCAAGCAACGTTTTGCGAGTGTAGCCGTGGCATCGGCAATGAACGGTGAGAATACCAGTAGTGGCAACCACAGTGGCCACAGGCCATCGATCCAGCCTATCGCGCCGAATGCTGCTGCCAGGAATCCCAGTGGGATCGAACCCGCATCACCCATGAAGACGCGCGCCGGATAAAAATTGAACAACAAGAAAGCTGCGGCAGCGGCAGCAATACATAAATTTAGCACAGCAAAAGTTTCATTCCCGGCAAGCCATGCAGTCAGGCCGTAGCAACTGAAGCCGATCAGCGTCATGCCTCCTGCAAGACCATCGGAGCCATCCATGAAATTATAGAGATTGGTCACCCAGATGACTGCGACTGCGGTTACGGCTGCGATCATCCATCCATGTGTGTCAGCTAGAAGGGCTGTGGAAAGCCAGGCTGCGGCAGAACCATGCATTAGTAACCGCCACCAGACCGACAGGCCATGTACGTCATCGGCCAGAGATATTGTCACCAGCAAACCAACACCCACCCACACTGACAAAGGTAGCGCGGTGGGAAGCAAAACCACCCACGAGGCCAGCACCCCTAGCATCAAACTGACACCGCCAATTCGGGGGACTGGTTTGATATGGAGAGAGCGGGAATTGGGGTGATCCAGCACCTTGAGAGTATTGACCCTCATTAGCAACCAGATCAAGGCAAATGTCACCACAAACGAGAACATCGGTGCAATGACGAGCTGAGAAGGAGTGGCGACCATAATATGGGATTATACCCGTCGATGCTGCCAACCATGGTTTTCCGTGTCACCCTCATAGAAGGATATTTAAATCCCTGAATGAATAAGGTAGTCCCCCAGATATACCGGAGGCAATTTAAATAATCCTAAAAAACGCAGTTGGGATTTATGGGAAAAACAGCTGCAACCCAATACTGGCTTGTGTTTGCGACAAGAAATGCCAACTGCTCCGAATTTGCCATGAATCGGCTGGAAGCAAGCAATGGCAATGTTTTCAGCCTGCCCGTGCT